>JBFJMP010000017.1:0-13308 GCA_041633895.1 Nitriliruptoraceae bacterium | reverse complement strand
TGGGTGAGGACGACTTCGTCTACGTGTCCGAGGTCTCGGTCGGGACCCTGGGGCAGGCGTACGGCTTCGACGCATCCCGTGCCGACGTCCGCGACTACGCCGGCACGGCCTCGTACCTGGACACGCTCACGCGCGACGAGGCGCGCATCGATGTGGGGCGCCCGCGCGCCGGACTGTGGCACGACACCCTGATGGTGCAGACCCACGGCAACACCGTGGAGGTGGTCGGCCGCCAGTCCGAGGGGTTCCCGACGACCCCGATCCGCATCTGGGGGGACGCCCCGGCAGCCGACGACGAGCACGTCCCCGGCGACATCGTCGATGCGGTCGTCCTCGCCGACCAGACGGACAAGACGTTCGTGGCGGTCGCCAGCACGGAGGGCGTGTACGTGTTCGAGGTCGAGCCACAGCCCGTGGACTGCCTCCCCTGTGCGGAACTCGTGGCGCGCTACGAGTTGCCGCGCGACGCGGGTGGGAACGGGCCCGTGGCCGTCGCGCTGACGAGCCCGCCAGCGCGCGACGCGTCCGCCTTCGGTGGGGCCCTGTACTCGCCCTTCGCCACGCCGTACTTCGTCCTTGCGACGGCGACCGCAGGCCCCGCAGGGGACCGCATCGTCGACGACATCCTGCTCTTCAAGGTCGGAACGATCCTGGCCGACGTCGAGCCACCCACCTTGGGCCCGCGGACATCCATCGCGGACGGATCGGAGGGCCAGGTCCTGCCCGCCGGTGCGACCGTGAACCTGCGCAGTGGTCCCGTGGCCGAGCACGACGCCGACGGGAATGAGGTCGGCGAGATCACCACGTCGTCGCTGGCACTGCACGCGGGCGAGTTCTATCGCCTCTACCGGCAGGGGTTCAGCGGCGAGGCGTACGAGGTCATCGCCGGGGAGGGCTGCCCCTTCGCGGACGCCGCGGACGCCGCCTACGGCGATGCCGGATTCGACTTCGCCCAGACCGTCGTGCCCGGCACCGGGGTGGTGTCCGTGGCCACCTGCGCCGTGGAGAGCAACCACCTGGCCTCGGAGCTGCTGGTCTCGACGAGGTTGTTCACGGCCGCCGGACAGGTTGCCCATGCCACGCGCAACGTCGCTCCGGCCGGTTCGATTCCGACGCCGTCGGGGATCCCACTGGGCGACGTCAGCGAGTTGACCAACCCGCAGGCGTTCATCACGTTCCCGTGCTTCGAGGCTCGCCGAGTACTCCAACCTGACCCGAGCTTCGCCGGCGTGGACACCTGCACGGATGCAGCCATCGAAGCGGGCGGCGTGGACGCCGACCCGAACCCGGGACTCGTGGGCATCACGCTCCTGGCGGGTGCCCCGACCTCGACCAGCGCCGGCCTCACCAGTCGCTGGGACAGCACCTCCACGGCTCTGGTGGGGGTTCGGCCGTTCGCCCATCCTGAGGACCCGGCGCCCTTCGACCAGGCATGGGTGCGTCCCTTCGCCGTCGACAACGCTCCCCGGCACCTCGTCCGCGGGCCCGACGCCGAGGTCACCGTGACGGTGGCGCTCGACGACACCCGATGCGTCACCACGGACCCGGAGGCCGAGGGTCCACTGCCCGGCTGTGACCCGCGGCTCGCCCTCCACAATCCCATGCCGATCGTCCTCCTCGCCGCGCCGCCACAGGTCGACGGCGCAGGCCAGTCACCGGCGATCCCGCCGACGTTCGCGCAGTCCTCGACGGTCGGCAGCTCGACGGACGAGGTGACGGCCATCCGAGCCAGCGTCTCCATCGGCGTCGAGGTCGGGACGCCGGTCTTCAAGCACTTCGAGATCGCCTCCGAGATCACGTACGGACAGGAGGTCGAGGACGCGGTCTCGCACAGTGCCGAGACCACGCAGGGCGATGCCTACTTCGGCGGCGTCGATGACGACACGGTCATCTACCGGGGGACCTCCATCTGGGAGCTCCCCGGCACCGTGGTCGCGTCATCGACCGGCATCAACACGGGGCGGCAGACGGTCCTGCGGTTCCCACGGACGAACGTGGTCGGATCGGCGTCGATGACGTTCCTGGAGGAGACGTTTCCCACCCAGTACGGGACGAACGCGCCGCTGGGCAACGCGGTACGCGGAGCCCTGACCCACACCCCGGGGCAACCGGGCACGTACATGGCGTACCACAACCAGACCGACGGAGGCATCGTCCCGCACAAGGCCATCGACGACTACTGCGTCGGCAACTTCGACGGATCCGAACTGCCAGACATCCCCGATGCCGCGGTGTTCCCCAACCCGTTCCGCACGGAACCCTTCGACACGCCCGACAACGCCGTCCTGATCAGCAACCACCATCAGGTCCTCGCGGGCAGCGCCGGGTCCGAGGGGGCATCCCGCGAGATCGCGACCGGCGCGGAGGAGTCCTACATCCGGACGCATTCGGTCGACGTCACGGTCGAGATGAAGTACGGGCCCCTGACGGGCGGCGGCAGCGCCGGTGGCTCCTATGGGGAGGGATGGAGCCGGTCCGTGGGCAAGGGGACGGCCTACGAGGCGGCTGTCGGCCACATCCCGTACGCGGCGCTCGTCGACGAGACCTACGAGTGGCGCCTCTTCACGTGCCAGCACGACATCGGGAACCGGGCCGCTGGTGAGTCCCTGACGGTGTGGGTCCAGAGCTTCACCGTGGACGGCTACCAGGGACAGGGCGGCTACGGACTGGGCCCCGTCGAGGCCGTCTCGCCCCTGGCCAACGACCTCGTCGACCCGACGGACGACCCGCGACTGACCTGGGAACAGGACGGCGGCGTGATCGACCACTTCGAGTGGCAACTCGAGGCGATCGGCGCAGCGCACTCGGCATCGGGCGCCCACCCGGTCGACGAGGAGACCGGCGAGGTCGGGTATCCGACCCTCGAGGCCGGACGCTTCGACCCCGAGGACAATGTCGAGGTGTCCGTCCCCGTGGGTGACCTCCTGCCCGACCAGCTGTATCGCTGGAAGGTGACGGCCATCGACTTCGCCGGCCGCTCGACGTCCAGCAACGACGTGTTCTTCATGACCGCGGGACCCCCGGACCCGGGCTTCGGGTTCACCCCGACCACGCCTGCCGTCGGCGAGGTCGTCACGTTCACCGCCGACGAGCCCACCGCGGACGGCACCACCTTCGAGTGGACGATCGACGGCACACCGCTCGCGGGCCGGACGGTCCAGCACGCGTTCGGCGCCGCCGGGTGGCAGACCGCAGGACTCACGGTGACGTCAGCGGGCGGCACGGCGTCGCGTGACCAGCAGGTCCCGGTTCGTGCCGTCACGGCACCCAATGCCTACGGCATCGACGAGGACACGACGATGATCGTCGGTGCGCCGGGCGTCCTGACCGACGACGACGGACCGGGCGAGGCGCGGCTGGTCTCGAGCACGTTGCACGGCCAGGTCCGGCTCGCCAAGGACGGCAGCTTCACCTACGAGCCGGAGGCGGACTACTGCGGCCCCGATGGCTTCGAGTACGACGTGATGACCGACGGGATCGCCAGCGGAAACGCGTCGTTGGTCGCCCTCGACATCGCCTGCGTCGATGACCCACCGGTGGCGCTCGATGACCCCGGCTGGGTCACGTCCGAGGACGTGCTCCTGGAGGCCCCGGCCCCCGGTGTGCTCGCCAACGACACCGACGTCGATTCGCCGACCCTCACCGCTGCGCTGTTGACGCAGCCGGCCGGTGGCACCGTCAGCCTCGCCCCGACCGGGGCGTGGACCTACGCACCGGACCTCGACTTCTGCGGCGCCGACACGTTCACCTACGAGGCCGCTGACGAGACCTCGGCCAGCGCCCCAGCCACGGTGAGCGTGCAGGTCACCTGTGTCGACGATCCACCGACCGGCCCCTGCGAGGTCGTCCTGCTCGCGATCGAGGACACGATCACCGAGGGGAACCTGCCGGACTGCCACGACCCCGACGGTGGGTCGGTCACCTACGTGATCATCAACCAGCCCGAGGACGGCGGGACGATCACCATCACCAACGACGGCGCCTACACCTTCGCCCCGGATCTGGACTTCTGCGGGTCGGCGACGTTCACGTACCGGATCACGAGCGGGGACGGCCTGTCCCGCGACGTCATCGGACGCATCGACGTCGAGTGCGTGGACGACCTCCCACCGCCCGGCGAGGAACCCGACGTGAGGCCTGGCGAGGGGGGCACGACGATCATCAACGTCGCGCACAACACGACCCAGATCGTCATCACCAACGTCACCAACCCCGCGACCGGAACGGTCGAGGTCGACGGGACGTCGATCCTGTTCACCCCGTTGCCGGGCGAGTGTGGTCGCGATGCGTTCGAGTACACCATCACCGCACCGGACGGCTCGACGGACACGCGCACGATCGAGGTCGAGACGCCCTGCGACGGGATCCTCGATCCGTCTGTCGTCCGCCTCGTCGGCGGGTCCGCGGCGATCGCCGACAACGTGCCGCCGGCCGTCACGGACGCCACGGGTCGGGACACGCACCGGCTGTGGGGTCCGGACCGCTACGCGACGTCCGCCGACATCGCCCGTGAGGCGTGGCCCACCGGCTCGGACGTCGTGTTCGTGGCGACGGGCCAGGACTTCCCGGACGGGCTGTCCGCTGGCGCCGCCGCGGCACGGTTCGACGCCCCGATGGTCCTGACCAGGACGGACACGCTCCTGCCGGTCACCGCTGACGTCCTGACCGACATGGAGCCCGCGCGGATCGTGATCGTGGGTGGCACGGGCGCCGTCTCGGGCGAGGTCGGCGAGCAGATCGCCGCGCTCACGGGCGTCACGCCCGAGCGCGTGGGTGGCCTCGACCGCTACGAGACCGCGGCCCTGGTGGCCGACATGGGCTGGCCGGACCGGGCCGACGTCGTCTATGTCGCCACAGGCCTCGACTTCCCCGATGCCCTGACCGGCAGCGCGGCCGCCGGCCGACACCAGTCACCGGTGCTGCTGACCGCGCCGAGTGGCGTGTCCGACGCGGCGGCGGCGACGTTGTCCCGCCTGCGGCCGGAGCGGGTCGTGATCCTGGGCGGTCAGTCGGCCGTGCCGGCCGACATCGACGACGAGATCAGCCAACTCGTGGGCATCCCGCCGGACCGCCTCGCAGGCGTCGACCGGTTCGCGACGGCCAGTGCCATCGCGCGCGACGCCTGGGCCGGTGGTGCCCGCTCGGCCTACCTCGCCACGGGCGTGCAGTACCCGGATGCGCTGTCCAGTGCGGCGGCCGCGGGACGGCGGCGCGTGCCGGTCCTGCTGGTCCGTACGGACTCCCTGCCCACGGCGACGCGAGCCACCCTGCAGCGACTCCTCGAGTGACGGGCGACGTGGCCCGGGCGCCGGGCCGCATACCCTGCACGTGACGAAGGAGACGTCATGAGCGACCGGGTGGCCGAAGTCATCGCCGAGGGCCCTCCTCCCGTCAACGGCGTCTTCCAGCGCATCCTCGACTTCGTGGCCGCACTCCGCCGCGCAGGGGTCGGCACGACCCAGTCCGAGGCCATCGAGGCCGTCAAGGCCATCGGCCACGTCGACCTCCTCGACCGGTCCATGCTCCGCGAGGCGTTGGCCGCGGTCTGCATCACGTCGCAGCCGAACCGTCGTGCCTTCGATGACCTGTTCGAGGTCTACTTCCCGGCGCGTCCGACGCCCGGTGACGACACCCCGGATGTCACCGACCAGGACCCCGACGTCGAGGTCGACCCGGAACAGTTCATCCGCGACCTCATCGACCAGCTGATGGAGGGCGGTGACGAGTCGATCCGACAGATGGCCCGTGACGCCGTCGAGCAGTTCGGCCGCGTCGAGGGCCGCGACGGTGGGGTCAGCTACTTCCAGTACAAGGTGTTCCGGGCGGTCGACATCCAGCAGATCCTGCAGGACCTGTTGCGCGCGAAGGCGGACGACGAGGGCACGCTGACGCCCCTGCAGGAACGCCTCTGGCGCGACGAGTTCGAGGAGCGCCTGCGCGCCTTCCAACAGGAGGTCGAGGCCGAGATCCGGCGCCGCGCCGCGGCGCAGCGTGGTCTGGACGCCGTGGCCGACCGCATGATCCGACCGCCGCTCGAGGAGATGGACTTCTTCCGCCTCAGCGCGGAGGAGCAGGCCCAGATGCGGTCCCAGATCCGGCCGTTGGCCCGCAAGCTCGCGACCCGCACCTCGGTCAAGCGCAAGCGTGGCCGAGACGGTCGGCTGGACGTCCGCAAGACCGTGCGGCACTCGATGTCCACGGGCGGGGTCCCGTTCGATCCCGCCTTCAAGCCGCGCAAGCCGCACAAGCCCGAACTGTTCATCATCTGCGACGTGTCCGGCTCGGTCGCCTCGTTCGCCCGGTTCACGCTGATGCTCGTGCACACCCTGCAGGAGCAGTTCAGCAAGGTGCGCTCGTTCGCGTTCATCGACACGCTGGACGAGGTCACGGCGATGTTCGAGACAGGCGACTTCACCGAAGGCATTCGCCGCATGATGTCCGAGGCGGAACTCGTCTGGCTCGACGGGCACTCGGACTACGGCCACTCGTTCGAACGCTTCCACGCCGAACACGCACGCGACGTCACGGCCCGCTCCACCGTGGTGGTGCTCGGCGATGCCCGCAACAACTACCGCGCGTCCAACTCCTGGGTCCTGCAGGACCTCAACAAGCGTGCCCGCCACGTGTACTGGCTCAATCCCGAGCCCATCCAGTACTGGGGCACCGGCGACTCGGTCGTCTACGACTACGCGCGCTACGTCGATGACATGGTCGAGGTCCGCAACCTGAAGCAGTTGACGTCGTTCGTCGAACAACTCGCATGACGCGTGGTGTCAGCCAGACGGCACTGCTCGTCGCGGGACTCCGAGCGGACCTGACGGACGAAGGGCGCGGGCTGTGTGACGACCCGTGGGCCGCGGCGCTCGCGGGGGAGGACGGCCGCGAGGTCGCCCGACGTGCCCTGGCCGTGAATCCGCCCCTGCGCCTCTGGCTTGAGGTCCGCACGTGGTGGTTCGACCGGATGGTCCGACGCCTGCTGCCAGCGGCGCCCCAGTTGGTGGTCCTCGGCGCTGGCCTGGACTCGCGGGCTGTCCGCCTCGCCGGACAGGGCGTGGCCACCTTCGAGGTCGACACCCCGGCGACGCAGGCCGAGAAGCGACGTCGTGTGGCCGCGGTCGCGGGCTATCCGGACGATGCCGTGACCTACGTCGCCACGGACTTCGAGCACGACGGCGACATCACGGCGCGCCTGCTCGACGCGGGCTTCGACCCGCAGCGTCCGGCCGTCGTCGTCTGGGAGGGCGTGACCTACTACCTCGACGACGCGAGCATCGTCGCCACCCTGCGCGAGCTGGCCACCGGGCTGCACCCCGACTCGACGGTCCTGTTCGACCACGTCGAGGCGCGGCTCGTGGCCGGGGCCACCTCCGGCGCCACGGATGCGCCGACCCTCGACCTCGTCGCCGACCTCGGCGAGCCATTCCGGTGGGGCAGCAACCACGTCGTGCCGCTGCTCGCCGCGCACGGCTACCGCCACGTGCTGGAGATGTCGTTCGACGAGGCCGCGCTGGCCGCGACGGGGACCTACGAGCGTGACCGGGCCTTCCGCTTCCAGCACCTGGTGGCGGCGTCCGTCGGGCGGGAGCAGTGGTGACCGATCACGACGTGGCGGAGACGGCCGTCAGCGAGGTGCTCGACGTCGGGCGCCAGATCGAGATCTGCCGCCGTGGACAGGGCACGCTGACGCTCGTGCTCGTGCACGGGGCAGGCGACGACCACGACACGCATGCGGAGGTGGCCCGCCGGGTCGCCGACGCTGGCTTCACGACCGTCACGCTGAGCCTGCCGGGACGCCGGGGGAGCAGCGGACCCGCATGCACGACCGTCGCGGAGGCCGCCGCCGTCGTCGGCAACGTGATCCGACGCCTGGAGGGACCGGTCGTGCTGTACGGCCACTCGCTCGGCGGCGGGATCGCCCTGGAGCTTGCCCTGACCCAGCCGGACCTCCTGGCCGGCCTCGTGCTCGTGGCGACCGGTGCCCGCCTGCGCGTCCACCCCGAGATCCTGGCGCAGGTCCGCGCCGCGGCCGCCGCCGACCACGGGGCGGTGGACGTCGGCACGACACCGGCCACCACCACGCGCGACGACTGGCTCGCCGCGGACGGCTTCGACCGCCTGCACGACCTCGGCGGATGCCACGTCCGGGCGTTGATCCTCGGGGGCGCCGATGACGCGCTGACGCCGCCGCGCAACGGGGCGTGGTTGGAGGACCACCTGCCCGACGCCCGCCAGGTGCTCGTCGCCGGCGCCGGGCACTTCCTGCCGATCGAGGACCCCGACACGACCGCGGACGCGATCGTCGACTTCCTGGGCGAGGTCGTGCCATGAGCCGTCGCATCGGCCTGCTGGGAGGCACCTTCGACCCGCCGCACATCGGCCACCTCGTGGTCGCCGACTGGGCGGTCGGCGCCCTCGACCTCGACGAGGTGCGCCTGCTCGTGGCCGGCGACCCGTGGATGAAGTCGGGGGAGTCCGACGCGGCCACACGAGTTGCCCTGTGCGAGGCCGCGGTTGCGGACCATCCGCGGCTGCGAGTCGACGACCGCGAGACCCGACGCGACGGCCCCACCTACACCGTGGACACCCTGACCGAGCTCCGCGCGGCGGAGCCAGACGTCACCTGGGTGTTCCTGCTGGGGACCGACGCCGCCGCCAGCCTGCCGTCGTGGCATCGCGTCGACGACGCGATCCCGCTCGCCGACTGGGTGGTCGTCGTGCGCCCCGGCACCGACCTGCCCTCCCACCGGCTGGCCGACGTGCTCGTCGGGCTGGACGTGCCGCGCCTCGAGGTGTCCTCCAGCGCCCTGCGCGCGCGCGTCGCCGCGGGGCAGAGCATCCGCTTCCTCGTCCCCGACGCCGTCATCGCCGAGGTGGCACGCCTCCGGCTGTACCGTCCGTCCGATGACTGACGCCGCCCCGCCGCCCGAACCGTCCGCCCCGTCCCCACGACGGCGACGGTCCGACTCCGGGCGCTCCGGGCGCTCCGGGCGCTCCGGACGACGCTCACAGCGCCGCCGCGAGCAGCGCCGCCGTCAGGTCCTTCGCACGCTCGTCGTCGGGTTCTCGGCCCTGGCGCTGGCGCTCGCCGCGATCTGGGCCGTCACGACGTTCGACCTGTTCACGTCGGACCCGTCCGATGACCCGACGACCGCCCCGACAGCCGCACCGACCGAGGTGGTCGACCCGCAGTCGGCGTGGGTGTTCGTGACCTTCGACGAGGCCGGGACCGGCGCGGCCGACCTGATCACGATCCTGTCCCACGACACGATGTCCGGGGACGCGACGATCCTGTTGGTGCCCTCCCACCTGCTCGCCGAGATCCCCGGCCGTGGGTTGTCGCGACTCGACGACGCGTTCCGCAGCGACGGGGCGCCCCTGCTCGAGATCGCGCTCGCGAACGTCCTCGGCATCGACTTCGACCAGGCGATCGCGGTGTCGCGCCAGAGCTGGTCTGCGCTGTTCACCCGCATCGGCGGGTTGACGCTGGACGTCCCGGACCAGGTCCGTGGGGCGTCGTCGGACGGTTCCCCGCAGGTGCGCTTCCAGCCCGGTGAGCAGTTCCTCGACGGGCCGCGGGTGGCCGAGTACCTGACGCTCGTGCAACCGGCCGAGACGCAGCTGCAGCAGTTCCCGCGCGTCCAGCAGGTCTTCGAGAGCCTGCTCACGGAGTTGGCGGATGACGACTCGCTGCTGGCGGTCCTGTTCGAGGACGGGGCGCCGATGCTCGACACGGCCGCGACGGCAGAACTCGAGGACCTGCTGACCCGCATGTCGGCCTCGGCAGCGGGGGGCCAACTGCAGGTGCGCAGCCTGCCGGTGGAGGCGTTGGGCGCCGGCAGTGACCTGTCCTACCGGGTCGACGAGGACCGGGTGGCGGACCTGGTCGCGGACCTGTTCGCCGCCTCGGTGCCCGACACGAGCGCGGGTGGCCGACGGGTGCAGGTGCTCAACGGCAACGGCCTGCCGGGCATCGGCCAGCAGGTGGCCGAACGGCTCCAGCCCGGTGGCTTCCGCATCGTGGACTCGGGCAACCACGCCAACTTTGACGAAGCCGTGACCCGCATCCTGATCTTCGACGACGATCCCGACCAGGTGGCCGCCGCGCAGGAGGCCGCTGCCCTGCTCGGGGTCGGCACCGTGTCGTTGTCCGAGGTGCCCCTCGGCGTCGCGGACATCGTCGTGATCGTCGGTGCGGACTTCACCGGCTGAGTTCCTCCGCCCGTGGATGTGCGGACGACCCGACCGCATGCTTACCTCGATCTGACGATCCCCAGGACACGTTGTGCCAGCAGAACCCGAAGCGATCCTCCTCGCCCGCGCCGCCGCCCGTGGCGCCGACGACAAGAAGGCCAGTGAACTGGCCCTGATCGACGTCGCCGACGTCCTGGCGGTGGTCGACCTGTTCCTGCTCGCCACGGTCGGCAACGAACGCCAACTGAAGGCCGTGGCCGACAACATCGAGCAGGCGGTGCGCGAGGACACCGACCGCCGACCGATGCGTCGCGAGGGCACGCCGGAGTCCGGGTGGCTCGTGCTCGACTACGGCGACGTCGTCTGCCACGTGTTCGGCCAGGAGGAGCGCGAGTTCTACGACCTCGACCGCCTGTGGGGCGACGTCCCGGCGCTCGACCCGCTGACGGGCGAGTCCGTGCGCGCGGGCGTCGGTGGTGGCGAGTGACACGGCTCGTCCTGATCCGCCACGGCCAGTCCGAGTGGAACGCCCAGCGTCGTATCCAGGGCCAGTCGGGCACGGGCCTGAGTGACACCGGCCGACGTCAGGCCGCGGCGGCCGCCGACTGGGTCGCGGCCTCGCACCCGGGCGCGCGCCTGGTGTCGTCCGACCTGCAGCGATGCCAGGAGACGGCGGTCCCGATCGCCGCCGCGCTCGGCGTCGACCTCGTCACCGACGAGGGCGTCCGCGAGCGTCGGTTCGGTCGTTGGGAGGGGCAGACCGTCGACGAGGTGATGACCGCAGACGCCGACCTCTGGCGACGCTGGACCACCGGCGAGGACGTGGTGGCCGAGGTCGGCGGCGAGTCGGGGGCGGACCTCGCCGCACGCGTCGTGGCCACGCTGCGGCGGCTCGCCGAGGCGCCCGTCGCGGACACCGTCGTGGTCGTGACCCATGGGGGCCCGATCTGGCACGGCCTGCATGCCATGCTGGACCTTCCGTTCGGTGCCATCGGCGGGGCGGGCAACGCGTCGGCCACCGAGCTCGTGTTCGACGAGATGGGTGTCTGGCTCGAGAGCTGGAACCAGTCCGGGCACCTGCCACCGGTGTTGCGCACGACGTTTCGACCGTCCGAGGCACGCGGACTGCGCGTCAGCCGCCGCTGACCGGCCCGACGTCGACCAGACCTTGACCATCCGACGGACCTGAGGGGGCCGCCATGCATCGCGTACTGACGTTGACCGCAGCGGCGGGCCTGCTCCTGATCGCGGCGCCCGTCGCGGTGCTGGGTCAGGACGGCCCCACGGTCCTCACCGAGACGCAGGCGTGCGCGGACCTCGGTCGCAAGCAGCCGGGCGAACCGGCCGGGCTGGCACAGGCCGAGCGCATCGCGGAGCGCTTCGCAGCGGCGAACCTCGACGTCGAGTTCGAGGAGTTCCACGTCCCGGTGTTCGACGTCGGCGAGGTGTCGATCGAGGTGGTTGCCCCGACCCAGACGACCTATGAGGGCTCCTCGTTCGCGTACGGCGGGACGGGCATCGTCGAAGCCGAGGTCGTCAACGTCGGGTCGGGGCGTGCCAGCGACTACGCCGGCGTCGACGCCGAGGGTCGCATCGTGCTCGTCGAGCGCGACCTCACGTTCCACCGCTCGGCCCAACTCAACGAGGTCGAGGCGCACGGCGGCGTCGCGATGCTGTACGTCTCCGCTGCCCCGGACAACCTCGTACAGGTGGGCACGGTTCGGTTCGCGCAACACCCGCCCCCGCACATCCCGACCGTGACGGTGGGTGCGGACGACGGGGCGGAACTGGCGGCGCTGGCCGACGCGGGCGACCTGCGGATGCGCCTGGAGGTGGACGCGGAGCGTCGCGACGCCGTCGGGGTCAACGTCATCGGCACGCGGGTCGGGACCACCTACCCGGACGACATCATCCTCGTGGGCGGCCACTACGACTCGTGGTACGACGGCGCCGTCGACAACTGCTCGGCCATCGGGTCGATGCTGCAGATCGCCCAGGACGTGGCCGATGTCGATCTCGCCTACACGGTCGTGTTCGGGGCGTGGGACGCCGAGGAGATCGGCCTTGTCGGCTCCTACGACTGGGTCATGAAGCACCCGGACCTCGTCGAGCGCGTCGTGGTCAACGAGAACCTCGAGATGACCTCCGCAGCCACGCAGGTCGGCAGCCTCGAACTGCCGCACTCGGTCGTCAACCTGATCTTCGGGACCACCGGTCCGGTCCTGAACGGGGTGATCGCCACGTCGATGGCCGCGACCGGCCACGTTGCCGCCCCGACGACCGCCAACGGCGTCCGGCAGATCCAGGGCGGCATCATCCCCACCGACCTGCAGCCGTTCTACACGCTCGGCGTGCAGGGCTTCTCGACGTTCTCGAACAGCGCCTACTACCACACGGTCGAGGACGACACCTCGCACATCCCGTCGGACTCGCACGTCCGCGTGACGGACTTCCTCGAACGCTTCCTGCTGGACATCCAGGACGTCCCGCCGGAGGCGTTGCGGCTACGGGAGGTGCCAACCGTCGAGGTGCGCGTGCCCGAGGAGGTCACGGTCGGCGAGTCCGTCCCCGTCGAGATCGAGGTCACCGACCTGCTCGGGCAGGGCATCGCCGGCGGTGACGTCCGCCTGCTCGTCAACGAGCGCGACCACTGGCCGGTGCTGCTGGAGTCGGCCGTCGACGCCGGTGGCGGCACCTACACCTTCGAGGTGCCGGGGGAGGCCGTCGACGAGGCGGGCGACCTGTGGTTCACGGCGTCGTTGAGCGCCGACCTCTACGCCGCCGAGGGGCACGCCTCGACACGCGTGACGGGGGCAGGTGTCCCGACACCCGAGGCAACGACCACACCGACGCCCGGCCCGACGGGTCAGGGCGAGGGCTCGTCCGGCGGACCGTCCCTGCCGGCGACCGGCGGGGGACTCGCCGTGGCCGGACTCGTGCTCGTGGTGGTTGCCGCCCGACGGCGGTGACGGTCATCCAGCCAGCTTGGCGTGGTCCCAGCTGACGATCTCGTCGATCTCCAGCCGGACCGCGAAGCGCTTCGCCACCATCACGGTGACGAGCTGGTCCAGCTGCTCGTCGGTCTGGAAGAAGTCCGGCTGGTACCGGCGGACGACG
>JBFJMP010000016.1:0-13429 GCA_041633895.1 Nitriliruptoraceae bacterium | reverse complement strand
GATCGGCCTCGGCCGGTTCACGCTGTCCCAGCACGAGGCTCTGGTTGACGAGGTTCCCGGTCTCGGCGCCGTCCTCGAAGAACACGCAGTGACCGACGGTCCCGGAGGCCACGAGCCGGGTGACGACCATCCGACGCGTGCCGTGGATGGTCACGCAGCGGTTGCCGGCGTCCGTGACGGTCACGGTGTCGAGCCGGACCCCCGGTGTTGCGCCCCCCATGTGGACGTGGAACGGGTAGCGGCCGAGCACGCCCGTCTGGCCGAGCCCGCCGAGGTGGACCGCCCGCAGCAGCACCGTCGGGGCCTGCCCGGCGGCATGGCCGTGCGACTCGTGGTCGTGGCCGCCCCGCATGGCCATGACGTGCCCGCCAACCGCACCGGCGCCGTCGATGCGGATGGGGCGCGTGAGGAGTCCGACCTCACCCGCCTGCTCGACGACCGTCCCGGCGATGGTGTCGCGGACGGCGACGTGGTCGTGGGCGAGGGGCTCACGCAGGCGCACGATCGGTCCGTCGACCGACTCGACGGTGGCCTGCTCGGCCTCGTCGGGATCGAGTCCGGTGGCGGCCAGCACGATCTGGTCGCCCGCGCGCCAGTTCGGGGCGCGGGCCAACAGGATGCTGCGCGTGCCCGCCCCGGCGGTGTCCGCCAGACGGGTCCAGGCGACGGGGCGCGTGATGCCGACCAGCGACAGCGTCCCGCCGTGCACCTCGAGGCCGCCCGTGCCGACGCCCTCACGATCGATCTCGTCGGCAACGCCGCGCAGACGGATCCGCACGTCACCACCGATGGGGTCGAGTGGGCTGCCGGACAGGAGCCGGCCGTGCACGGCGATGGACTCCGCGCGGAGGTCCGCGCCCGGCTCGAGCACCAGTGTGCCGTGGACCTCGACCCGGCCGAGCTCCGCCGTCTCCCGGTCCAGCACCATCGTCGCGCCAGCGGGGACCATGACCGCAGCGCCTGCGCCTGCCGCCGGGAAGTCGTCGGCTCGGACGCTCGCCACGGCCGCCTGGGCCTGCGACAGCACGGTGTCCTGGACGGCACCCGGCCCACCGACCACGCCGATCGCGGTGAGTTCGCGTTCGCCCAGCAGCGTGGCGACGTCGCCCGGCAGCGCCGTCGGGTCGGTCAGGACGAGCGGTGCCTGCATGGCGGCCGCGGCCGGGCCGGCCACGAGCGCATCGGGCCAGTTCCGCCCGGAGGCCAGCAACATCGTCGAGGCGTCCACCTCGGCCAGGTGCTGCCGCGCCACGAGCACGGAGGTCGCGTACCGGTTGGCGCCACTGATGCGCTCCACCACCGGGTTGATGCGGATGAGGTCGGCTTCCACGGACCCGGACACGGCCCCGCCTCCACCGACGATCGTGATACCGGCCAGGCCCGCCGCCGTGAAGTCGGCGAGCGCCGCAGACGTGGCCTCCGGCAGTGACGTCGACGACGTGAGCAGGATCGGCACGCGCAACTGGGCGGCGAGCGGGGCCACGGCGACGGCGTCGGGCCACCCACGCATGGGGTCGGCGTTGGCACCCTCGACGACGTAGGCGACGGTCGAGGTCAGGGGGTCGACGGCCAACTCCCGTACCCGCCGGGCGATCGCGGCAGCCGTCTCGTAGCGGCTGGCCCCACCGATCCGCTCGACGGACAGGCCGCGATCGGCGAGCGCAGCAGCGACCGCGGGGCCGACAGCGCCCTCACCGCCGAGCAGCACCGCGTGGTCGGCACCGAGGCGAGCGACCTCGGCCGCCACCTCGGCGGACAGGTCACCGGACGAGGTGAGCAGGACGGGCGCATCCATGGCCGCCGCCAGTGGGGATCCCGCGAGGGCGTCGGCATAGGCGTCGGCACGGGCGATGACGACGGTCGCGGCCCCGGACGGCCACGCCGTACGAGACAGTTCCGTGGCCGTCGCGGTGCGGGACGCGCCGGCGATGCGATGGGCCGATGCCGCCCGTGTCGTCGCGGCATCGGCGGTGCCGGGGACTGCGACGGCGAGGGTCGCGAGCAGCGCGGCGGCGAGCGCCACGACACCGGGGCGCGCGCGGTGTCGGACGCCCTGCCGCAGCAGGGACCTGACAGGCCGCCGCGAGGGCGTACGCGTGTGCATCGAGTCGTTCCGTCCGTCGCGGCACTCGCGTTCCGTGTCGGACGAACCGGCACGAACCTTGACCGACGTGCACACCAGTCGGGCCGTTCGACCCGCATCGCCTAGCGTCAGACGCACACCGGACGAACGCGCCACACGAGGGGATCCTGATGACGCGCCGTGGCATGACCGCAGCCGCAGTCGCTGGGGCGCTGGCACTCACCATCGGCACCGGGGTCGCCCTCGGTGCCGTGACGACGACCGACCGACTGGCGGGCAACTCACGCTACGAGACGGCCGTCGCGATCTCCGAGCACGGCTTCGACGGCGCGGGCGCGGTGTTCGTGGCCCGGGGTGACGTGCTCGCGGACGCCCTGGCCGCAGGCACCCTGACGGGCGGCCCGATCCTGCTCGTCCCCCGGTGCGGTGACCCCGCGCCCGCGGTCATCGCCGAGATGGATCGTCTCGACCCCCGGATCGTCATCGCCCTGGGTGGTGAGGGCGCGGTGTGCGAGTCGACCCTGGAGGCGGCGGCCGGCGACCGGATGACGGGGCGCCTGCAGGGCGCGAACCGGTTCGCGACCGCGGTCGCGATCAGCGAACACGGCTTCGCCGACGGGGCAGCGACCGTCTACCTCGCCAACGCCGCGGACTCCCCGGACGCGGTGGCGGGTGGAAGCCTGCAGGGCGGGCCGATCCTGCTGGTGCCGTCCAGTGGTGACGTCCCGGCGGTCGTCGCCGACGAGATCGCCCGCCTCGATCCCGCCGAGGTGGTCGTGCTCGGTGGCGCCGCGGCCGTGTCCGACGCCATGGCGACCCAGGCCGCGAACGGACGCTCGTGGCGCCGCCTCGCCGGCGCTGACCGTGGGCGGACGTCGGTCGCGATCTCCGGCGAGGCGTTCCGGCACGGATCCGCGACGGTGCTCGTCGCGCGTCAGGACGTGTTCGCGGACGCGGTCGCCGCGGGCACCCTGGACCGGCCGATCCTGCTCGTCCCGTCCTGCGGCGTGGTGTCCGACGCGATCCTCGCCGAGGTCGACCGGTTGGGCGCCTCGACGGCGCTCGCGCTGGGAGGACCGGGCGCCGTGTGCGACGACGTGCTGGCCCAGCTGCGCGGTGAAGCGCCCGCGCCCGACGAGGTCCTCCACGTCATCCACGCCGTCCCGGCCGACCGGCAGGAACAGGTGACCACGGCGGACATCCTCCACGAGGTCGCGATCGTCGACGCGTGGTACGCGGCTCAGACCGGCGGGACCGGGCTCGGGTGGGACCGCGACGGCACCGGGGCGGTCGTCGTGGCGACCGTCCACCTGCGTGAGACCAACGCCGAGGTGCAGACGCCCGACCAACTCGCCGAGGCCCTCGCCGCGGTGGGCCACGCCGGTGCACAACTCGTCTATGCCGAGGCGACGGGCCGCGGCCCGTGTGGCGAGACGGGCTCGTCCATGTCGGTCCTGTGGATGCCGGCCTGCAACATCCACCCGTCGGCCACCACGTCACGGTTCCCGTACGGCGCGACGTACCTCGCGGCCCACGAACTGGCGCACCTCTTGGGTGCGGTGCCGTCGTGCGCCCCGAACTACGGCAACGGCGGACACGTCGTCGACGACCCCCGCGACCTGCTCTACGCCGGCACGTCGGGTCGCGACTGGGACAACATCACCCTCGACCCGGGCCGGGACGACTACTACGGCCACGGCCGCGGCGACTGCACCGACATCGCCGACAGTCCCCTGTGGGCTCGCTGACCAGCGGCCGGTCCCCCGCGTAGGCTCCATCCCGAGAACGCAGTCCCGCAACGCAAGGGACACACGTGGTCGAGTCGTGGTCGGTGCTGGTGGACGTCGGTACGTCCGGCGCGTCCGTGCCCCTGCACGCCCTGGTCCACGAGCCCGAGGCCGAGACCGGCGTGCCGCTGCTGCTGGTGCACGGACTCGCGTCCAACGCGCAGCTGTGGACCGGCGTCGGCACCCGACTGGCCGCCGCGGGACATCGTGTCGTGGCGGTGGACCTACGCGGGCACGGCCTGTCCGCGAAGGTCGACGACGGCTACGACTTCGCGACGCTCAGCACCGACCTGGTGGCCGTGGCGGACGCCCTCGGCATCCGACGTCCCGTCGCCGTCGGGCAGTCATGGGGCGGCAACGTCGTCCTGGAACTCGCGGCACGCCACCGGGACCACGTGCGGGGCGTGGCGTGTGTGGACGGCGGCCAGATCGACCTGTCGCACGAGTTCGCCGGGGACCGCGACGCGATGCTGGCGGCGCTGACCCCACCACGGCTCGCAGGCATGCGGCTGGTGGACCTCGAAGCGGGGATGGCGAGTCGGCTCGCGGACTGGCCGGCTGCCGGGCTTCGCGGGCAGTTGGCCAACTTCGTCCGGCATGCGGACGGCACCGCCGCGCCACACCTCACGCTCGAGCGCCACCTGCGAATCCTCGACCACCTGTGGGACCACCACCCGGCGGCGCGGTATCCGGCGGTCGACGTCCCCGTCCTCCTGCTGCCGGTCCGGGGCGGGGCGGCGCGGGCGCACGCCGTCGAAGCCGC
The DNA here is from genome assembly GCA_041633895.1 of Nitriliruptoraceae bacterium. GTDB lineage: Bacteria > Actinomycetota > Nitriliruptoria > Nitriliruptorales > Nitriliruptoraceae > JBFJMP01. The sequence goes on along the minus strand of JBFJMP010000016.1, from coordinate 8,796 downwards.
CGAGGCTGGGCTGGACACCGTGCGGACCCACTGGTTCGACGGGCACCACGACGTCCACGCGGAGCAACCCGATCTGGTCGCCGAGGTGCTCCGAACCGCGCTGACCGACGGCTTCTTCGCATGAGCCGCTGGCTCGCGATCATGGGTTCCGGTGAGACGACCCCCACGATGGTGGAGGTCCACAAGGCCTTGTTCGCCACCCTCCGGTCCGCACGCCCCACCACCGCGGTGGTCGACACGCCCTACGGTTTCCAGGCCAACGCCGACGAGATCACGGCGCGGACGCAGCAGTACTTCGCCGCGCGGGTCGGCAGGGACGTCGACGCGTTGTCCCTGCCGCGTCCGGTCGACCTCACGAGCGCCGACCTCGCGCGTGCCGCCGCGACGTGCGCCGACGTGGACTGGCTCTTCGTCGGTCCGGGGTCGCCCAGCTACCTGTTGCGCCAGTGGAACGGGACCGCCCTGCCGGCCGCCGTGGCCGGGCGCCTCGACCCGGGGCCGGGTGACCGCGTGACCGTCGTGGCCTCCGCCGCCGCGTGCACGATCGGGGTGCGGGCGATCCCGGTGTACGAGATCTACAAGGTCGGCGCCGACCCGCACTGGCTCGACGGCTTCGACCTCGTGAGCCGGGTCGGCTGGTCGTGCGTGGTGATCCCCCACTACGACAACGCCGAGGGCGGGACCCACGACACGCGCTACTGCTACCTCGGCGAGCCTCGCCTCACCGCCCTGGAGGCTGAGCTCGACGCGGGGACATGGATCCTGGGCGTCGACGAGCACACCGCCCTGCTGGCCGACCTCGGCAGCGGCGAGGCCCGTGTCGTCGGCCGTGGGGCGGTGACGGTGCGGGCCGGTGGGGCCTCCCACGTCCTGCCCACCGGATCGACGACCACCGTCGCCGAGCTGCCGGCCATCGCGGCGCGGCTGGCCGACGGGGCCACCGGTGGCTCGTCCGCTGCGGAGGCGGTCACGGACACCGCACCGCCGACCGTCGATCCACCCGACGAGCCGCCGCACGACCTGCGGACCGTGGTCGACGCCCTCGGGTCATCGGCGCAGGCGGCCCTTGCGGACGAGGACGTCGAGGCGGTGGCCGACGCCGTGGTCACCCTCGACGAGGCACTGCAGGAGTGGGCAGCCGACCCGTCGCACTCGGACGCCGCCGACCGGGGGCACGACCTGCTCCACCAGCTCATCCAACAGGTGGCGGGGATCGCCCGCCGCGGCCTGCACGACCACCGCGACCTCGTGGCCCCCCTCGTGGAGGAGCTGCTGGGGCTGCGCGGACGCGCTCGGGACGAGCGTGACTTCGCGACAGCCGACCGGATTCGGGACGCGTTGGCCGCCGCCGGGGTCGAGGTCCGGGACACGCCGGAGGGCGCCACCTGGACCCACCGTGAGCCGGACCGTGAGCCGGATCGGGCGTCGGACTAGTCCGACTGGTTCATCTGGTCGAATGGTCCTGTCCAGCGGTCTTCCGGATGGTTACGGTGGTGGACAGCACGGCCAACCGGTACGGGAGCAGGCACCGATGCCGCACACCCAACGCACCACTGGGGGCACCCTCCTCGCCGCCGTCGCGGCCGTTGGCGCGATCAACGCCCTCCTCTGGGTGCTGCTCCTCCAGACGGTCGGCTTCCTCACGGGCACCACGCTCACCCCGACGGTGCAGTACACGATTGCGGCGACCACCGGGCTGATGCTCCCGATGGCCGCCGCGTTGACGTGGCACGCGCGCCCCTGACGGGGCGCACGATCGTCCGGCCGTCCGTCACGCCGTGACGGATTCCTTCTCGTCGAGCTCCACCACGAGGTCGCCGTTGACGGTGCCCGCGCCGCCACGCCGCGCGTAGAGCGCGAGCATCGCGGGCAGCACGGTGAGGCTGGTGACCAGCGCCAGGGCGATGGTCATGGCCGTCACGATGCCGAACTGGCGCATCGGGGGCACGCTCGACAGGACCAGGACGCCGAACCCGGCGACGGTCGTCAGCGCCGAGCCGATGAGCGCCCCACCGGTGTGTGCCAACGTGTGGTGCATGGCGTCGGCGACGTCGGCGCGCTCGCGGCGGTCCTCCTGGAAGCGGTTCACCACGTGGATGCCGAAGGGCACCCCGATCCCGATCGCCAACGCCGAGACCATCGCGGTCATGACGTTGAACGGGATGCCGAGGATGACCATCAGGCCGAAGACCAGCACGGTCGTGATGCCGACCGAGGCGATGGCGAGCACGCCGAGCAGCGGCTCACGGTCACGAGCCCAGAAGGCGAAGGCGAGGATCAGCATCGACGCGACGAGCGTGATCACGAGCCCGCTGACCTGCGAGTCCCGCAGCTGGCCGAGGATCTCGTCCACGACCAACTGCTCGGACGTGAGGTTCGCCTCGAGGTCCGCGGCGACGAGCGTGTCCTCGGCGGCCACGGTGAGGGCGTCGGCCAGGCCGGCCGCGGCCTCACCCGCCGAGGTCTGGACCTGCAGGAGCGCGGCCGTGCCGTCGGCGTTCGGGGTGATCTCGATCTGGGCGAGGCCCTCGAAGGAGCGCACGTCCGGGACGTCGGCGATCGCCGTCGCGAAGGCCGTGAAGGCCTCGTCGGCTGCGGCCGTCGTGACGTCACCCTCCACGAGGACGGTCGTGGTCTCGTCCAACCCGCCGCCGAACGACTCGGTGACGACCTCGACGGTCTCGAGCGCCCGCGATCCGGCCGGGAAGAAGTCCGTCTGCGAGAACTCGGTGGAGATCTGGGTCGCGAGGCCACCCGCGCCCAGGGCGAGCACGGCAGCGACGGCCAGCACGATGCCGGGGCGACGAACCGCGATCGGGGCGAACGACGCGGACAGGCGGCCGAGGGCACCGACGGCCTCGGGGTCGGCCGTGGTCGCCGTCGTGTCCGTGCCCTTGCGAGCGCGGCGACGGTCGATCAGCAGGCGCATCGACGGCACGAAGGTCGTCATGACGATGAACGCCGCGACGACACCGACGGCGGCCATGATCCCGAAGTCCTGCAGGGGCGGGAGCGGGTTGGCGACGTTGGTCAGGAAGCCGACGACCGTGGTGAGGGTGGCGAGGGCCAGGGCGGAACCGACGGCGCCGATCGAACGCGACGCGGCCTCGGCCGGGTCTGCGCCGTTCGCACGCTCCTCGCGTGCACGCATCGTCAGGTGGATGCCGTAGTCGACGCCGAGCCCGATGAGCAGGATCGGGATGGCCTGCGACATGTCGGTCAGGCCGCCGGTCCAGCCGAGGTGGTCGGGGCCGAAGATGCCGCCGATGCCCTGGAGCCACACGATGGTGATGACGAGGCCGAGGAGGCTGGCGAGGACGTCCGAGACGCGGCGGTAGATCGCGACGAGGATGAGGATGATCAGGCCGAAGGCCGCGGCGAGCAGCGTGCCCATCTCGGTCTGGACGGTCTCGTTGGCCTCCACGTTGAGTTCGGTGAAGTCGAAGGAGTAGACCTCGACACCGCTGTCGGTGGTGCCGGACAGGGCGTGGATCTCGGAGCGGGCGGCCGCGAGCACGTCGGCGTCGGCGGCCGGGTCGAGGAACACGAGCACCATGCCAGCGGTGGCGTCGGCACCGTCGACGTCGCCGCCGAGGAGCACGGACACCTGGGCCGCCTGCTCAGCGGGCAGGGATGTCAGGGCTGCCGTGTACAGCTGGTCGATGCCGTCGTCGTCCAGCGTCGTGACGTCGATGCCCTGCGCGGCAGCAGCACCGAGGAGCGGCCCGGCGTAGCTGGACACGAACGGTGCCTCCGGCGTCTGGATGGCGGCAGCCTGCACGGCCTCCGACGACTGGATCGTCGCGATCAGCGCGAGCGTGTCCGCGATGGTGTCGGGGCCGAGGACGTCGCCGTCCGCGTCGACGACCGCGAGCTGGGCGATCTCGGCGCTCGTGGCGGCGCCGAAGAGTTCGTCGACGCGATCGGCCGTGGCCGCCGCCGGGGTGTCGGTGGCGAAGGCCTCGAAGTCCGACGCGCCTTCGCCCGGCGGGCTGATGAACGCGCCGAACACGATCGTCAGGGCGACGATCACGGCGATGGTGATGGCCGGGGCGCGCCGAACGGGTTCGGCGACCTGGCGCAGGAAGCTGGTCATGGCAGGACTCGTGGAAGGTCGGGTGACGCGGGTGGGAGTGACCGCGTGCGGGAGGCGTCGCGTGGGCGGTTCGCCTGCGAATTCAGGTTCTGATTCGGAGCCAGATGACCCGCGGACCAGAAAATGATTGCGCGACGCAAGTGATGCTACGTGATATGATTGCGATACGCAACTGTTTCGAGGATCAACCATCATGACCGTACGCGCGGACGCCGATCGGGCCGGGGCTGCGACCGCTGTGCAGGTGGAGGCGCTGATGGAAGCCATGCGCATGCTGCAGCGGACCATGAGTCGTCTGCCTGCCATCGTCGAGGCGCGCTTCGGGCTGGCCCCCAACCGGTTCCAGGCGATGGTGGCGATCGAGGACGGGGCCAGCCGGGTGCAGGACGTCGCGACCATGACCTGGGCCAGCGTGTCCGCGGCATCGCGCACGATCGACGCCCTCGTGCAGGACGGCCTGGTGGACCGCCGCCCCGACCCCGCCGACCGTCGCGCGACGTTGTTGACGCTGACCGACGAGGGCCAGCGGCGCATCGAGGACGTGCACGCCTGGCGGACCGAGTGGATGACCGAGGCCATCGACGGCCTCGGCCCGGAGCGCACCGCAGCCCTCATCGACGGCCTCGAACAGTTCGGCGTCCAGATCGAGGACCTCGTCGAGGCCGAGCACCGCACCGCACGGGACTGAGCGTCCCGTCACCTTCTCGCCATCGTGCGGTCAGGTGGATCCGTAGCCTGCCCGTGCCCGCGACACCCCCGTGTCCCGGGGGACGTCAGAGGCGAGGGGTTGCGCGATGGGTCATGGTCCTGCACGTCCGTACGTGTCACGTCGGCAGTTCCTGAAGCGGTCGGCGACCGTCGGCCTGATGACCGCCACCGGACCGTGGTTCTGGAAGCAGGTGGCCTACGCCCAGGACGCCCCGGTCGAGCAGGTCCACGTCACGTTCGGCGCGGACGCGGCGCGCGAGGCCGCGTTCTCGTGGATGACCCCGGCAGCCGTCACCGCCCCGTTCCTGCAGCTGGGTGAGCAGCGCATCGCCGCCGACACCGTCCAGTACGACGGCTATCCGGGCTACTTCCACCACGTGCGTGTCGACGACCTCCTGCCCGCGACGGCGTACGACTACGCGGTCGGCCACGGGGACGAGGTCCGGTCGAACACCTTCACCTACACGTCGGGCCCGCGCCCCGGCACGCCGTTCACCTTCACGGCCTTCGGTGACCAGGGCACCGACGTCCCCGAGCCCGGCACGATCCAGGACATCGATCCGACGAGTTTGCAGTCCCTCAAGGTCGACCAACAGCCACCGTTCCAGGCCTCGCAGAACCGCGACCTCGCCCTGTCCATGGCGCCGGCGTTCCACGCCATCGTCGGTGACACGTCGTACGCCAACGGCGACCAGGGCGTGTGGGACGCGTGGTTCCGCGGCATCGAGCCGATGGCCACGCAGATGCCGTGGATGCCGTGCCTCGGCAACCACGAGATCGAGACGATGGGGACGGGTCTCGGTGGCTTCGTACTCGAGGACGAGCTCGGCCTCGAGGCCGACTCGTGGGGACCGCTGGGCTACGACTCGTACCGCACCCGCTTCGCACTGCCCGCCAACGGTGACCCGGAGTGGGAGGGCTGCTGGTACCGCTTCCGGTACGGCTCCGTCGAGTTCATCTCGATCGACAACAACGACGTCAACGCCGAGGTCCCGGCCAACGTCGGCTACAGCAACGACCGCCAGCGAGCCTTCGTGGAGCGGTCGCTGGCGGCTGCGGCAGCGGACCCCGAGGTGGACTTCATCATCGTGCTGATGCACCAGGCAGCGTTCTCGTCGGGCCTGCACGGCAGCGACCAGGGCGTGCGCGACGCGTGGTTCGACCTGTTCTCGACGTACGGCGTCGACCTCGTCGTGCAGGGCCACGACCACCACTACGAGCGCACCCACCTGATGGACCACGACCAGATCGCGGCGACGGCCGAGGACGGCGTGTACGCGAGCGACATCGGGACCATGTACGTCGTGGCCGGCAACGGCGGCGGCGTCCAGCGCGGTGAGGGCGTCATCTCGCGCACGGGCGACGTGTTGGGTGGCCCCCACACGGCGGCGATCGCGATCCAGGAGATCGGGACCCTGCGGGTCGACGTGATCCCCGACACCGGCAACGGGACCAAGCGCCTGGTGCTCGGTGAGTACTCCGTGCTGCGGGGTGGGGGTCCGGTCGAGGAGGGGATCGTCATCGAGCGGACGCGGACACCGGCTCCCGTCCCCTCCGGGACGCCGTCGGACTCGGGCTCGGAGCCGGAGTCGGCCGGGGTCGAGCCCGCCGCGACCCCGGTGCCGGCCCCCAGCGAGGCGGACGCCCAGCCGCTGCTGCCGGTGACGGGCGGTCCCGCCGGGATCGGTGCGGTCGGGATCGGGCTGGCGGCCGGTGCCGCGGCGGCGGGGCGGGTGTTCAGCCGCGACGCGGACCACGACGAGGTGCTCGCGGCCCGCGAGCGGCGGCGCGAGGACGGGTGACGGACGGACCGGGCCGGCTCAGCCGCAGCCAGCACCCCCCGCGGCGGTTACCGTCTCGCCATGTTCCCCAGAGCCTTCCGCCTCGCCCGCATCCGCGGCATCGACGTTCGCGTCGATCCGTCGTGGATCGTGGTCGCGGTGCTGGTGGTGTGGAGCCTGATGACGCGATGGCAGGCGCCGGGGCGCTCCGACCTGACCGCGCTGGGCATGGCATTGGCGGGCACGATCGGCCTGTCCGCCTCGATCCTGGGCCACGAACTCGGCCACGCGTTCGAGGCCCGGCACCGCCGCATGCACGTCCACGGCATCACCCTGTTCGTGTTCGGCGGGCTGACCGAGATGGACATGCGCACGCGCCGCCCGCGCGACGAGTTCACCGTGGCGATGATCGGGCCGTGGGCGTCGCTCGTCCTCGGCGCTGTCTTCGGGCTGGTCACGGCCGCGATCGACTGGTACTGGCCCCAGTTCGGGACGCTGTCCGACGTCACCGGGATGCTGGGCTGGGTGAACGTCGGCCTGGCGATCACCAACCTGGTCCCGGGCGCCCCACTCGACGGGGGCCGCGTGCTGCGAGCCGGCCTGTGGGCGCTGACGGGTGATCGCCATCAGGCCGCGATCCTCGCGTCGTGGGTCGGTCAGGTCATCGCCGTGACGCTGGCCGCGTTCGCCGTGCGCCTCGTGCTGACCAGGCCCGACGCCATCGTGGACGCGATCTGGCTGGGGCTGATCGGCCTGTTCCTGGCCCGCGCGGCGCGCCAGGAGCGTGAGCAGGCCGTCCTGCTGCGCCGGGTCGACGCCCACACCGCCGTTCGCCTGGTCGGGTTCGACGGACGGGTGCCCGTGTCGTTGCCCCTCGACCAGGTCGAGGTGGTGGCGGGGACGGGGCGCGTCGTCGCCGTGGTGGACGCAGCCGTGCCCGTCACGGACGCGGACGACGGGGGCGACGGGCGTGTCGTCGGGGCGCTGCATCGCGCCGCGATCGAGGCCGTCGACACGTTCGACCGCGGGTTCCGGACGGCGGGCGACGTCATGACCGCGACGGACGACCTGCCCCGAGTCGCCGTCGACGCCCCGCTGTACGACGTGCTGCACCACCTGCAGGACCACACCGTGGTCGCGATCGTGGCTGCGGACGACTCCGTCGTCGGCCTGGTCGACGCCGTCCGCGCCGACGGGCTGCTCCGCACGCTCGCACCAACCACGCCATGAGCACCTCCGAGACCACGCCCCGTCGCCGGGTGCTGCGCTGGGTCGCGTTCGGCGTGTCCCTGGCGATCGTCGTCGCAGCCGGCTTCCTCGTGCCGATGCCGTTGGTCCAGACCAGCCTCGGGGGCGCCACCACGATCAACCCGTTGCTCGCCGTCGAGGGCGAGACCACCCCCCTCACCGGCGAGTTCGACCTGCTGACCGTGCGGGTCGGCCAGCCCTCGCTGTTCGAGACGATCCGCGCGGCCCTCGACGCCGACCGTCGCCTCGAGGCCCGCAACGCCGTCATCCCTGCGAGCATCGACCGGCGGCGCTACTTCGAACTCCAGGACGCCGAGTTCCGGCGCTCGTTCGACGTCGCGGCCGCCGTGGCCCTGCAGGCGGCAGGCCTGCCCGTCCAGATCACCACGCGCGCCGAGGTCGTCAACGTGCTGCCCGGCTCGCCGGCCGACGGCAACCTCGAACTCGGCGATCGCTTCCGCACCGTCCTCGGCCAACCCGTCACCACCCACGAGGACGTCGTCGCCCTCACGAGGGACGCGACGGACGGCCAGGCGCTGGTCATGCAGGTGGAACGCAACGGCGACCTCGTCGACGTCGAGGTCGTGGCTGGCGCCGTCCCCGGTCTTGACCGCCCCGGGATGGGCATCACCCTGCAGACCCTCGAGACCGACATCGTCCTGCCGCGCGAGGTCGAACTGGTCGACCAACGCGGCATCGGTGGTCCGTCCGCCGGGATGATGGTCGCGCTGACGATCTACGACCTCGTGGCCGACGAGGACCTCGCGGCGGGGCGTCGGATCGCCGGGACCGGCACGCTCGACGGCGACGGCACCGTCGGGCGCATCGGGTCGGTGCGCGAGAAGACCCTCACCGCCATGGCGGCCGGGGCGGAGGTCCTGCTCGTCCCGGCGTCGCAGGCTGCGGAGGCGATGTCGGCGGCGGCGGGGCGCCTCGAGGTCATCGGCGTCACGAGCCTCCTCG
>JBFJMP010000015.1:0-13815 GCA_041633895.1 Nitriliruptoraceae bacterium | reverse complement strand
GTCTCGACCATGCCGACGACCCCGCCTGCGGGGCCGGAGAGGATCGCGTCCTTGCCCCGGAAGCCGTCGGCTGCGGTGAGCCCGCCGTTGGACTGCATGAAGCGCAGGTCCGTGGTCGGGCCGACCGCGGCGTGGAGCCGGGAGACGTAGCGGTCCAGGACCGGGGACAGGTAGGCATCGACGACCGAGGTGTCGCCGCGCGCGACGATCCGGGCCAGCGGACTGACGTCATGGCTGCACGACACCTGCGTGAACCCGACGGCGCGGGCCACCTCGGCCACTCGACGCTCGTGCCCCGGGTGGGCGTAGCCGTGCATCAGGACGACGGCGAGCGAGCGGTAGCCGTCGGCGTGGGCACGGCGCAGGTCCCCGGCCAGGCGCTCGTCGTCGAGTGGGGCCACCAGCCGGCCGTCCGCGGCGATGCGCTCATGGACCTCGACGACGTGGTCGTGCAGGGGTTCGGGAACGACGATCTGGAGGTCGAAGATCCGGGGGCGGTCCTGGTAGCCGATCCGGAGGAGGTCACCGAAGCCGGCCGTGACGGCCAGCACCGTCGGCGTGCCGGTGCGCTCGAGCAGTGCATTCGTGGCGACCGTCGTCCCCATCCGGATGCTGCGGATCCGCGAGGGCGGCAACGGTTCCGTCGGATCGACGCCCAGGACGCGGGCGATCCCGACGACCGTGGCGTCCTGCCCGTCGGGCTGGTCACTGAGCAACTTCTCGGTCCGCAGCCGTCCGTCGGGGGCGCGGGCGATGACGTCGGTGAACGTCCCACCGCGGTCGATCCAGAAGTCCCACATGCCGGGCCGCTGCTCCCTGCTCGTCGCGGGGCGCACCGTATCGCCGGTCGCACCGAGCCCCCGGCCGAGCGAGCCGTGCCGCGCACTGTGTCGCTTCTCGATGGCCACGCACCACCCCGTGATCGAGGAGGCCGTCGCTGGGGCGACGACCTCCTCGTTCGGAGCAGTCCGAGATCAGCGGGAGATGGCGACCTTCATCGCCTTCGTCTCCGCCGCACGACCAAAGGTGTCGTAGGCGTCCATCATCTCGTCCAGCTTGAAGCGGTGCGTGACGAACCGCTCGGGAGCCAGCTTCCCCTGTGCGACGAGCTTGAGCAGCATGCCCGTCGTGGTTGCGCTCACGAGACCCGTGGTGATCGACACGTCGTTGATCCACAGGTCCTGCAGCTTGAGTTCGACCGACGCCCCGTGCACACCGACGTTGGCGACGGCGCCCCCGGGCCGGATCAACTCGGTGCACATGTCGAAGGTCGCGGGGATGCCGACGGCCTCGATGGCCACGTCGACCCCCAGACCGTCGGTCATCTCGATGACCTGCTCCTTCCAGTCACCGGCAGCGCTGTTGACCGCGTCCGTCGCCCCGAACGTCTGGGCGAGCGCCAGGCGGTTGTCGTCGAGGTCGATCGCGATCACGCGTGACGGCCCGTACAGGCCCGCGGTCATGATGGCGGACAGTCCGACCGGTCCGGCACCGACGACGGCGACGACGTCGCCGGGCTTGACGCCCCCGTTGCGGACGCCGATCTCGAAGCCCGTCGGGAGGATGTCGGACAGCATCAGCGCCGCCTCGTCGCTCACACCGTCGGGGACCTTGTGCAGGGTCCCGTCAGCGAAGGGGACACGTACGTACTCCGCCTGGGTTCCGTCGATGAGGTGGCCGAAGATCCACCCGACACCCGAGGCGCCCTCAGGGTCGAGGCAGTGCGACGGGAGGTTCTGGTGGCAGTACGAGCAGGACCCGCACGGCGTGATGCAGGAGATGATGACCCGGTCGCCAACCTTGAGGCCCTTGACGGCGGAGCCGACCTGCGTGATCGTCCCCACCCCCTCGTGCCCAAGGATGCGGCCGTCGGTCACGGCGGGGACATCGCCCTTGAGGATGTGCAGGTCCGTGCCACAGATCGTCGTCGTGTCAACCTGCACGATGGCGTCCGTGGCGGACTGGAGTTCGGGGTCTGGGACTTCGTCCCAGGACTTGTTGCCTGGACCGTGGTAGACGAGCGCGCGCATGGGGCTTCCTCCACAGGAGAAATCACGTCGAGGCGGTCTGCCCCGACCTCTCCACCGTCCGCCGACGTCACCTGACCAACAAGGGAAGGTCGGCCCGCCACGCTCGGGCCGGTCGGCCCCGTCGCCACGAGTTCCGCAGTGGCAGGATGGGCTCACGCCGTCAGGGGCTGGCGGCATCCGCCACCGACCGGGAGACACGTACATGACAACGGACCTGCGACGCATGACCTCGATCGCATCGATCGTGCTCGGCGCACTGCTGATCCTCGGGGGGGCGATCACCTGGGTCGTCGTCAGCAACACACTGGCCGACCAGAAGATCACGGTGTCCGACGACGCCTCGTGCCTCGCCGGCGACGACGTCAACGGCCCCTTCAGTGCCTACTGCGAGGCCCAGATCATCGAGCAGCACGCACTGGAGGCGACCGGTGGCCTGACCTACGCCGAACTCGACCGCGAGGACCCGTTGCGCGCGGTCGCCCAGAGCGCCTCGTTCCTGCGCGCCTCGCTGTTCACCTCGGTGGTGGCGTTCGGCGTTGCCGGGATGGCGATCCTTGTCGGCGCCCTCTTCGTCCTCATCGGAATGGGCATCCGAGACGTCACGGAACGAACCGCGACGGCGGCGTAGCCCGCGCCTCAGGCGCCGGCGAGGCGTTCGATGCCGTCGAGCACGAGATCCAGGCCCACCTCGAACGAGTCACCGAAGTCGTAGCCGGGCTGCATGACGTGCTCGGCGGTGAACGCGGCGAGGTTGGGGAAGGCGTCGACGGCCAGTTGTGCCGTCATGTCCCCGATCACGTCGTCGAACTCGTCGCCGGCACCTCCCCCGGGCAGGCTCGCCTCCTGGACGGCGAAGCCGTAGACGAAGGCGTCGACGATGGCGTAGGCGTGGGCGACGACCGCCATCGGCAGCCCAGCGGAGCGCAGGCATCCGAGCACGGCGTCGTGGTGCCCGAGCGTGTGGGGCCCCGGGACGGTGCGTGACTCCATCAGCGGCACCGCCCACGGGTGACGGCGCAGGACCTGGCGCGCCGACACGCAGCGCTGCCGCAGCGCCACTCGCCACGGCTGGTCGGTCGGTGGGGGGTCGATCTCGGCGAACACGAGGTCGATCATGCCGTCGAGGATGTCGTCCTTGTTCGCCACGTGGCTGTACAGCGTCATCGGCTTCGACCCGAGCGCGTCGGCGAGCCGTCGGATCGTCAGCGTCTCGACGCCGATCTCGTCGGCGAGCTCGATGGCCCCGGTGAGCACACGCTCCCGGTTCAACGTCACCGTCCTGCCCGCCTCCTGCTGACCCATCGCGTGCTCCTCGTCGCCCGTCCATCAGGCATCGTACTTAGTACGGAAGCAGTCGCGCGTCGCCGGGTCAAGTCGGGGCTCCCGAGGTGAGGCGTCGGTGGCCGGAGTGCGGTCCTCAGGGACTCGCCGGTCACCTGCCTGGCCACGCTCGCCGCGCGCAGCGGCACGGGGCAGCGCGACGACCACCGTCATCACCACACCGAGTGGCGGACATCCCAGGCGGTGCCGTCACGCGGCACGCGCCCGGGAAGGGCCGACGATCAGCTGCCGAAGCGGCCCTGGAGTTGCGCGATCTCGCCTTCCATGAGGGGGCGGAGCCCGTCGACCATTGCGTCGGGCTTCACATCCGTGATCCAGTGGAAGGTGGACTTCCCACCACCCGCGTCACGCACCTGCATCGAGGACGCGTGGGTCTCGATCGGAAACGGGCTGTCCGTGATCGAGTAGGCGACCCGTTGGTTGTCGTCGTCGACGCTCAGGATGGTCTCCGTCAGCTCTCCACCGTCGGCCATCGTGCAGCTGCGGACATGACCGTCCAACGAACTGCTGGTGATCACGTTGAGCAAGCCGGAAACCGATCCGACGTCCTTCACGCTGGACCAGAGCTCCTCGGCCGACACGTCCAAGGTTGTTGACAGGTTGATCGTTGCCATGATTCCCCTCCTCGTTGTGAGATCCCACCGTATGCCTCCCGCACATTCGGGGGGTGGGATCGCAGTTGGCGCCAACACCGGCACGATGCTGTTCAACGATGGTGCGGACTCCTGTCCGTGAGTGGCCCGGCAGGTGACTCGACTCCCGGTGTCGAACCTGCGAGGACGACACAGGGATGACGCATGAGAACCGGACCTCGGAGGCGCCGACGCGCGTTCGCATGCGCCTGTCTCGTCGCGGGCATCCTGGCCGTGTCGGCCATCCAGCCGGCGCCAGACGCTGCCGCGGCGGACGGTGGCGGGTCGACCGTCGAGCCCACCTACGACGTCGTCGTCGAGCGCAACCACCACGTCACGATGGAGGACGGCGTCCGCCTGGCCCTCGACGCGCATCGCCCGGACGCCCCCGAGGGCGCACTGTTCCCGTGCCTGGTGGAGATGACGCCGTACCACAAGGAGGGCCGGGCGACCGAGGGCGCCGACTACTTCGTGCCGCGTGGGTTCGTGCTGATCGAGGTGGACGCGCGCGGGACCGGCGGCAGTGAGGGGCAGTACGACTACGTGTTCTCGCCGCAGGAACAGCGGGACGGTGCCGCGATCGTCGAGTGGGCTGCGACCGAGTACCCGTGGTGCAACGGCAGGGTCGGGCTGTTCGGCGGTTCCTACTCCGGGATCATCCAGTACCTGATCGCTGCCCAGCAGCCGCCCCACCTCGAAGCGATCGCGCCGCAGCGCGCCTACACCGACCTGTATCGCGACATCGTCTTCCACGGCGGGATCCTCAACGGCAGCTTCGTCGCCCTGTGGTCCTCCGCTGCCGAGTCGCTCAACGCCACCGGCCCCGACCCCACGACCGGCCCGGCTCCCGAGGACGTGGTGACGGTCATGACCGACCACGCCCAGAACGAGCGCCTCTACCTGCAGTACGTCAACGAGCCGTTCGACGGCGAGGTCTATCGCCAGTCGTCACTGTGGTGGCGCATGGACCAGCTGCAGGTGCCGACCCTGCACATCGCCGGCTGGTACGACGCCTTCACGCGCGGTCAGGTGCTGGGCTTCCAGGAGGCGCTGGCCCTGGAGCGCGCCGGTCTCGTCGATGGCCCGCACCACCTCATCGTCGGACCGTGGAACCACGCCGAGACGCACGCGGTCTACTACGAGCAGGCCGGCCGCGACCTGCTGGACTGGTACCGCTACTGGCTGGACGACGGCCCGCGACCGGCCTTCATGGACGGCCCGCGAGCGCGCTACTTCGTCATGGACGAGACGCGCCTGCAGCCGGACGCCGGCGAGTGGCGGCTGGCCGACGACTGGCCACCACCGGCCAGCGACCAGGTCCAGTTGTTCCTGCGAGACGGCGGGGTCCTGTCGCCCGAACCGCCGAGTGCCGACGAGCCGTCGGCCACCTACGACTACGTGACCAACGTCAACGCCGGCGAGTTCCCGTCGCGGTGGGACAACGCCGTGCCGTCGGTGCCGCAGAACGACCAGGACCAGCGCCTCGACGAGTGGCGCGGCCTGGTGTGGTCCACCGACCCGCTCGAGGACGACCTCGTCGTGACCGGTCCGATCACGCTCCACCTCGAGGCGGCAACCGAGCCGCTCGGGGCGCGGCCGGAGATCCCCCTCGGCGAGGTGGCCGACGCGATCGGCCTGTCGGGGCTCGGCCAGTTCAGCCCGCCGTACCACGACACGGACTGGATCGTGAAGGTCGCCGAGGTGGCCCCCGACGGCACCTCGACGCTGATCACCCCGGGCTTCCTGCGGGCCTCGCACCGCGAGCTCGACATGGACCGCACGACGACCACGGCGGCTGGCGTGCTCGACCCGTTCCCGTTCCACACCGAGGACCGCCTCGCCCCGCCCGAGCCGGGTGAGGTCATCGGCTACGACATCGAGGTGTGGCCGACGGCGAAGCGGTTCCGTGCGGGCAACCGCCTGCGCATCGCGCTGTACTCGGCCGACACGCCCGAGCACCTGCCGCTGCTCGTGCCAGCTCGCAACACCGTCCACCAGGACGCCGACAACACCTCCTACCTGACCCTCACGGTCGGCGCGGCCGAGGACGACGGCGGGGCGCCGGTACCCGCCCCCGAGCCACCGCCCACGGCGGAGCCCGCCCCGGACACGGCGGACACGCCCCCGCCTGCGTCCCTGCCCGCCACCGGCGGTGGACTCGCCGCGCTGGCCGTCGCCCTGCTGGGCGCGGCCCGGCTGAGCAATTCGCGGCGCACGCCCCGGGAGTGACGCTGGACGTCGGATGTCCGTGGTGATTGGCTGCGACGGTCACCGGCGGGAGGTCGCTGGCGGTGGCTCTGCGCACACTGGACACCGACTACCTCGTCGTCGGGGCTGGCGCCATGGGCATGGCCTTCACCGATGCGCTGATCGACCACGCTGACGTGCACGTGACGCTGGTGGACCGCCGCCAGCACCCCGGCGGCCACTGGGCCGACGCCTACCCCTTCGTCCAGCTCCACCAGGCGTCCCTGTTCTACGGCGTCGCCTCGACCGAACTCGGGGGCGGGGCGCTGCAGCCGAGTGGCCCGGAGGCGGGCCTGCAGGAACGTGCGCGCCAGCCCGAGATCATGGCGTACTACGACGACCTGCTCCAGCAACGCTTCCTGCCGTCGGGCCGCGTCACCTTCCTCGGCCAGAGCACCCACCATGAGGAGGGGGCGACGCACGTCGTGACGTCCGGCCCCTCGGGCGAGACGACACGTGTCGACGTGCGGCGCCGCGTGGTCGACGCCACGTACCTCTCCCCGACCATCCCCGCGACGACGCCCCCACCGTTCGGGGTCGCCCCCGACGCCCACGTCATCCCGATCAACGACCTGCCTCTGCTGGACGACGCGCCCCGCCGGTTCGTCGTCGTCGGCTCGGGCAAGACCGCCACCGACGGCATCATCTGGCTGCTCGCGAACGGTGTCGCCCCCGACCGGATCACCTGGGTGCGGCCCCGCGAACCGTGGATGCTCAACCGGGCGGTCGTCCAACCCGATCCGGTGATCGCACTCACGATGGCGGCCGACACGATGGAAGCCGCCGCCGGGGCCCGATCACCGGACGAGTTGTTCCTGCGGCTCGAGGCGGCCGGCGTGATGCTGCGGATCGACGAGGACGCAGTCCCGACCATGGCCAAGACGCCGACGTTGGGGACGTGGGAGCTCGACCTGCTGCGCTCCGTGGATGACGTCATTCGCCTCGGCCACATCCAGCACGTCACCCGCGACGAGATCGTCCTGGACGGGGGCCGGGTCGCGCTCCCCCGCGACACCGTGGTGGTGCACTGCGCGGCCTCCGGCCTGCAGTACCCGCCCCGCGTCCCCGTCTGGGGTCGCGACCGGATACGCCTGCAGACGGTCCGAGCCGGCTTTCCCTGCTTCAACGCCGCACTGGCCGGCTACGTCGAGGCGACGCGCGACGACGACCGCGAACGCAACCGCCTCTGCCCACCGAACCGCCTTGCGAACACGCCCGCGGACTGGGCCGAGATGCAGGTACGCGGGACCCTCGCTGCGCGTGCGTTCGGTGCAGAACCCGACATCGCCGAGTGGGCGTCCACGTGCGCGCTCAACCCGGCCCGCGTCGACCCCGTGCTACGGGCCGACCCGGCGGTCGAGGCTGCCAGCGCTCGCCTCGCCGATCACGCCGACGCCGGACTTCGGCAGATGGCCGTGCTGGCGGGCATGGATCCCGGCTGAGTCCCGGCCCGTCGTCACCCGCGGCGACTCAGGCCATCCGGAACTGGACCTCGCCGGGCGTTGCATCGGGCGCCCCGAACGCGAGGTGACGGTTCGCGACGTTGTCGACGAAGAACCGATCGTGGCTCACCACGACGACCGCCCCCGGGAAGTGGACGAGTGCCCGCTCCATCACCTGCGTGCTGGTCACGTCGAGGTGGTTCGTCGGCTCGTCGAGGAGCAGGACCGAGGCACCCGACAGCAGGCACTGCGCCATGGCGACGCGGGCACGCTGACCACCCGACAGGTTGCCGATGCGCTGCTTGAGGTCGGCCTCCGAGAACCGGAACATCGCGAGGAAGCGGTTGACCGACTTCCTGGTGGCGCTGAACGCGAGCGAGCCCGGCAGCGAGTTGACGGCGTGCGTCACGGTGTCGGTGGGGTCGAGTTCGTCGAGCATCTGGTTGTACGACACATGGGTCGGGCCCTTGGCCCAGGTGACCTCACCGGCGTCGGGGCGCTCCTCCCCCACGAGGATGCGCATGAGCGTCGTCTTGCCCGAGCCGTTCGCGCCGAGCACGGCGATGCGGTTGCCGCGACGGATCTCGAACGACAGGTCCTCGAAGAGCAGGTTGTCGCCGTAGGACTTGGCCACCGCATCCACCCGACAGAGGGTGTCCTTGATGTGCAGGCCGCGATAGATGTCGGTGATGATCTGGTCGACGGGGCGCGGGCCGCGGGACTTCTTGATCTTCGACAGGCGCTTGCCGAGGTCACCGTCGCCGCGCGCCACGGCCTTGGCGGCCTCACGCCGGTCGGCGATGCCCTCGGCCTCGAAGGCGAGGAGCGCCGACTCGTGCTCGAACTGCTTCTCGAGCGTCTTGAGGCGGAACTGTTTCTGGGTGACGTACTCGCTGAAGCTGCCCTCGTACTCGTGGAGGTGGAAGTTCTCGACCTCGACCATGCGCGTCACGACCGCGTCGAGGAAGCCCCGGTCGTGGGACACGATCACCGCGGCGCCCGTGAAGGTCTGGCACCACGCCTCGAGCCACTCGACACCCTCGACGTCCAGGAAGTTGGTCGGCTCGTCGAAGAGCAGGACGTCGGGTTGTTCGAGCAGGATCTTCGCGAGGGCGGCACGGTTGCGCCAGCCGCCGGACAGGTCGTCGATCGAGCAGGTGCGGTGCGGCTCGCTGAACCCGAGGACGGTCAGGGCCGTGTCGATGCGACGCTGGTAGTCCCATCCGTCGAGGCGTTCCATCTCCTCGAAGAGTTCGGCCTGTCGGTGGATGCAGCGGTTGAGTGCGTCCTCGTCGCCGTAGGTCGCCTCGTCGGCCATCGTGGCTTCGATGGCGTCGAGCTCGGCCTGGACGGCGTGGATGTCCGCGAACAGCTCGTCGAGCACCTCGGTGATCGTCGCCGTCCCGTCGAGCTCGGAGAACTGCGAGAAGTAACCGATGCGCAGGCCGTCGTCGAGCGTCACCGTCCCCGCGGTCGGCTCGATGTGCCCGAGGATCAGCTGGAGCAACGTGGTCTTGCCCGACCCGTTCTTGCCGATGAGCCCGACGCGGTCCCCCGCCTCGAGGCGGAAGAACGCCTCACGCAGCACGGGCGTGTCGTCGAAGCGCATCTCGACGTCATGCAGGCGGATCAGGCTCATGCGAGGTGTCCCAGCGGTCGGGTCGTGTCACCCGAAGTCCGGGACGCGGCCACGCTACCCGCCGCTGGCGGACGTCTCGACGAGTCGAGCGCCCGGACCAGGCCTACTTCGAGGAGCGCCTGCGGAACGGCTTCTTGACCAGGTCGGCCAACAGGGTCGGCACCAGGCGTGGGCCCGGAACCACCGTCAGGCCGAGCTGCTGCATCATCGTGACCTGGTCGAGGTGGAACCAGTGCTCGACGACCTTGCCGTCGACCATGCGGTTGAACTCGATGCCACCGAACGACACGCGCTTGTTCGTCGGCGGCAGGCCCTGGAACACCCCGGTGTGGGTGCCCTCGAAGTGCACGCGCTGCGCGACCGCGTTCTCGTCACCTGCGGCATCCTCCACGGTGATCTGGAGGTCGGGGAACCCGGTGAGGAAGACCCCGAGCATCTCGACCCATCCGTCCGAGTCCATCGGATCAGCGTCGATGCTGGCCGGCGCGTACGCCACGTAGTCGACCGATCGGGCTCCCGCCTCGGCCTCGTCGTCTCGAGCATTGAAGTCGTCGATCCAGCGACGACAGACGGCCTTGTTCACCTCGACCGAGGCGGTGGACGCCCCCGGCTTCGCTTCGGCATGCGGCGATGCGTCCGACATGACTGCCCCTTGCGCCCATGATGGCGGTGCCGGCAGATGCCAACCCGCTCGCATTCACCGTACTCCTGCTGGGGCAGCGGTGGGCCTGTCAGTCGGTGGGTCCGGCGATCGCGTCGAGTGCGCGGCCGATCCGGTCGGCCGCGTCCGCGGCGACGGCCTGCAACTCCTCGACCGGCGACACGGTGAGCATGGCCAGGGGGTCCACCGCCACCACGTCCGTGCCACCGTCCGGATGTGCCCGCACGACCACGTTGCACGGCAGGAGCGCCCCGACGTTCGGATCGGCCTGCAATGCGCGCAGTGCCAGCGGCGGGTTGCACGCCCCCAGGATGCGGTGGAAGGGCAGGTCCTCGTCGAGCTTCGCCTTCATGGTGGCCTGCACATCGATCTCGGTCAGGATCCCGAAGCCCTCGTCCGCGAGTGCCTGACGAACCACAGGCTCTACCTCCTCGGGTTCGAGATCGAGCCGGATGCGGGTGGTGTAGTCGGTCACGAGCGTCCCTTCTGTCGTGTCCCAACCAACGTGCGGATATGTCCGTACATTCCGTGGCAATGTGAGCGGCACAACCGGGAGCGCGCAGCCAGCCAGTCCGGCATCCTGAGCAGCCGAGGGCAACCATGCACAGGGTCACGGCCAAGGACTTCCTCGACCGCGTCGATGCCGCGGCACGGGGCGAGATCGTCGAGCCGCTGGAGGTCCAGTTGCGGGACGGGTCGAGGGCCCTGCTCCGCCCCGTGGTCCCCGCTGACAAGGAACGCCTCGCCCGCGGCCTCGAGCGGCTGTCCATGGAGTCGCGCTACCTGCGGTTCGGCGCCCACGTCGAGCACCTCACCGACAAGCAGCTGCGGTACTTCACCGAGCTGGACTACGACGACCACGTGGCCTGGGGCGCCATCGACCCCGAGCATCCCGACCAACCGGGGATGGGCGTCGCGCGCTGGATCCGGCTCCATGAGGACCCCGAGGTCGCCGAGGTGGCGGTCGTCGTCGCCGACGACTACCAGGGCCGGGGCCTGGGGACCATCCTGCTGGCGGCGCTGATGCACACGGCCCGGGCGCGCGGGATCCGGGTGTTCCGCAACTACGTCCTGGCGCAGAACGACGACATGCTCGACCTCCTCGGCCAGCTCGGGACGACCAGCAACGCCATCGGCGGCGGCATGTACGAGGTGGACATGCCGATCCCGGACAACGACGACGCCATGCCCGACACGCCCGCTGGCCGGGTCCTGCGTTCCTTCGCCGAACGCCAGGCGTGGCCGTGGCGCCTCGGTCGGTTCCTGCAACCGCTGTGGGGCGGTGGCAGCAACCACGACGAGCCGCCGCCGGGAGGCCACCTCGACGAGCCCGAGACGTGGATCGACGAGTACCTGATGGACCTCGACGTGCGACTCGGCTGAGCGCCGCCCCGGGCTCAGTGGTGGTGGTGCTCGTCGGCGTCCGCGTCGGCCTTCGTCGGATGCACGGTGGCGGGCGCGTGTTCCGGGGGTCCGTAGATCGCGTAGACCTGCAGGGGCTCGTCACCGATGTTCGTGACGTTGTGCCACGTCCCCGCAGGCACCAGGATCGCCCAGTCGTCGCCGACCTCGCGGTCGAAGGACAGGTCGTCCTCGGCCGGACCCATCTGGACTCGCGCCCGGCCGGCCTCCACGCGCAGGAACTGGTCGCCGTCGGCATGCACCTCCAACCCGATGTCGTGGCCCGGGTCGATGCTCATCAGGGTCAACTGCAGGTTGGAGCCGGTCCAGCGGGTGGTGCGGTAGTTCTCGTTGCCGAGGGTGTCGGCTTCGATGTCGGTGACGAACGGGTTCGGTCCCTCGTCGGTCAGGGTGAGGTCGCTCATGAGGCTCGCTGTCCTGTCGTCGGCTGGGGCGGGGCGCCGCACCGCAGACCTTACGGCGACTGCGGGGCGAATACCGTTGATCGCCACGGTGAGGGAGCAGACAGCGATGCGCGTGGACTGGTCGGGCGAGATCCCCGGTGACCTCATCCATCTGGAACTGCGCGGCAGCCACATCTACCTCGAGGGCGGTCGTCCGGACTGGCCGGGGCGTGGCCACGAGGGCTACGGCGGGACCTACACGATCGAGGAGATCCGACGCGATCCCGTCCGCTTCCTCGGCCAGTTCCCCGGTCTGTACGACGAGGTCATGGGCGACCTCTCCGAGACCCATTGGGCCGACGCCGTCTCCGAGCTGCTCGCGTGGAAGTACCCGCAGACGAAGAGCGTCACGCACTCGAGCATCCTGTGCGTCGACGTCGTCGAGTGGCAAACCGGGTGATGTATACTCCGGTGCATGATGAAGCGAAAGCAGCTCTACATCGACGAGGACCTCGATCGAGGCCTCAAGCGGCTGGCTGCGACCAGTGGGCAGTCCGAGGCCTGGCACGTGCGCGCCGCGCTGCGCGAGTACCTCGCTGATCGACTCGACCTCGAGGCGGATCCGCTCGGGGCGCTGGTCGGCCTCGTCGACGACCGCGACGGTCCGACCGACGTCGCCGAGCAGCACGACAAGTACCTCTACGAGGCCGCCGAACGGCCGGGCCGGTACGACGGGTGAGTCAGGTGCTCGTCGACACCAGCGCCTTCATCGCGCTGATCTGGTCGCGCGACCGAGCCCATGCCTCCATGCGGTCCGCGTTTGCCGACGTGCGCGCGGACGGGGCCACGCTGCTGACCTGTGACCCCGTCGTTGGCGAGACCGCGACCCGCCTGCGCTACGACGCCGGATTGGAGGCCACCCTGCGCTTCCACGACCTGTTGCAGCAGGCGGTCACGGTCGGCCAGCTCGAGATCGCCGAGTCGAGCTCGGACCTGCGGCTCGCCGCCTTCGAACTCATGGGTCGCTACGCCGACCTCGCGCTCTCGTACGCCGACGCGGTCGCGGCTGCAGCCGCGCGGTCGCGGGGGCTGGACACCGTCCTGGGCCTCGACAACGACTACCGCGTCCTGGGCTTCCGCCTGCTGCCCGACTGACCACGCCGCCAGCGCCGTCCACTGGCGGTTCTGCCGGTCAGGCTCGTGGGGCGTACATGATCACGCCCATTCCGATCAGGCAGATGCTCGCGCCGATGACATCCCACCGGTCCGGCTGGAAGCCCTCGAACGCGACGCCCCAGAGGATCGACCCGACGATGAACACGCCCCCGTACGCCGCGAAGATCCGACCGAAGTTCGCGTCCGGCTGCAGCGTGGCGACCACGCCGTAGGCCGCCAGGCCGAGTCCCCCGGCGACGACCCACGGCCACCCACGATCACCGCGCAGGCCCTGCCAGACGAGGTAGGCGCCGCCGATCTCGGCGATCGCCGCGAGGACGAACAGGGCCAGCGACCGGGCGACGACCACTGCGGCTCCTCGATGGTTCGGGGTGCCAGCCTGCCAGACCCGGCGAGGCAACCCGCTGTGGCGCACGGTCGTGCGCGGGGATTCGCCATCCCGCGGCATACTTCCGACGACCGGACGTGCTCCGGCCCTCCCTCCCACGAGGTCGCACTCCCACCGTGCTGGAGTTCCCGGAGTTGCCGCTCCACGATGCGGCCCCCGCGTTCGCGGTCCTGCTCGCCGTCGTCCTGCTCGCGCCCCAACTCGCCGAGCGACTGCGCGTGCCCGGCATCGTCGGGCTGATCCTCGCCGGCACGGTCATCGGCCCGACGGGACTCGGCCTTCTGGAGCGGGATGGGGCCGTCGCCCTGCTCGGCGGTGCGGGCCTGCTCTACCTGATGTTCCTGGCCGGACTCGAGCTCGACCTCGGCGAACTGGCCGGGCAGCGACGAGCCAGCCTCTTGTTCGGGGCGGCGACCTTCGTCGTGCCGATGGGCCTCGGCATCCCCGCGATGCT
>JBFJMP010000014.1:0-14450 GCA_041633895.1 Nitriliruptoraceae bacterium | reverse complement strand
CGGGTGCGTCCCTGATGGCCGTCGTGAACCTCAACACCGACTCGTTCTCGGATCCACGGGACGCGGATGACCCCGCCGAGCGCCTCGCCGCAGCGCGCCGGGCCGTTGCCGCGGGCGCCGACCTCGTCGACCTCGGGGCGCAGTCCGCCGCACTCGCGGCGGCGATCGTCCCGGCCGCAGACCAGGTCGACGTGCTCGTGCCCGTGGTGTCGGCACTCCACGCCGACGGCATCGCGGTGTCCGTGGACACCTATGACCCCTCGGTCACGCGCGCGGTGCTGGCCGCCGGTGCTGACGTCGTGAACGACTTCTCGGGCAACGTCGATCCGGACATCATCACGGCGACCGCCGAGGCCGGGGCGTGGTACGTGCTGACGCACAACCCCGTCGGTCCGCGGCGACGCCAGTCGGACGACGACTTCTACGACGACGTCGTCGACCACGTGCTGGCCTTCTTCGAGCGTGAACTCGTCGCGGTCGAGGCGCAGGGCCTGTCGCCGGACCGGGTCCTGCTGGACCCGGGGGTCGACGTCGGGAAGACGCCTGCCCAGACCCTCCAACTGCTGCGCGGGTGGGAGCGGATCCGGGCGTCGTTCGACCAGGCCCAGCTGTGGGCGATCTCGCGCAAGGACGTGCTGGGCGCGTTGACGGGGCGCCGACCGGCCGAGCGGGACGCGGCGACGCTCGCGCTGCTGGCGATGTTGGCCGGTCAGCCGCGGACGGTGGCCCGCGTCCACGACGTGGCGGCCAGTCGGGACGTGCTGGCGGTGGCTGCCGCCGTCGCCGGACACCTGGACGTCGCGCAGGGCCTGCTCGACGACGACCTGCGCCGCGAGGCCTGAGTCCGGGCCCTCAGTCGGTCGACCGCGACCGCCACTGGGCGGTGCCGCCGCCCACGCCGACGGCGAGGGCAGCCAGTCCGGCGAGGATCCCCGCGAGGTCGAGGTCCAGCGCGTGGTCCAGCGACCAACGCCCCGGTCCCGTCGTGGCGACCGCCCACGCGACGACGATGAGGTAGCCGTTCAGCTCCCAGCCCTTCTTGGCGGACCAGAACCCGTTGGCGGCGTGGTTGACGTACGCGGCCGTGGTCATCGTCCCGATCATCGCCGTCGCCGCAAGCGGCGTCAGCAGCCCGAGCGCGAGGCCGAGGCCACCCGCGACCTCGCTGGTCCCCGCCATCAGCGCGGCGGTGCGGCCGTTGCCGAAGCCCAGGGACCGGAACCAGTTCCCCGTGCCCTCGAGGCCACCGCCACCGAACCAGCCGAACAGCTTCTGGAACCCGTGCAGCGAGAACGCCACCCCCACGTACACGCGGAGGACGAGCAGGGCGAGGTCGAGGGCGTCAGCATCCATGCCCCCGACCCTACCGAGGGACCGTCAGGCCGCTGACTTCTCGAGGATGTGCACACCGCAGGCGGAACCGAGGCCGATCACGTGGGCCAGCCCGACCTTGGCACCCTCGATCTGGCGATCGCCGGCCTCGCCGCGAAGGTGGTGGGCGACCTCGAAGATGTTGGCGATGCCGGTCGCGGCGATCGGGTGGCCCTTCGACTGCAGGCCGCCCGACACGTTGACGGGCATGGCGCCGTCACGCCACGGAGCGCCCGACTCGAAGAAGTCGACGGCGCCGCCCTCCTCGCAGAGCTTGAGGTTGTCGTAGTGGACGAGCTCGGCGGTCGCGAAGCAGTCGTGGAGTTCGACGAGGTCGAGGTCCTCGGGACCGACCCCGGCCTGTTCGTACGCCTGGGTCGCCGCCGCACGGGTGAGCGTGTTCACGTCGGGCAGCACCTGGCACCCGTCGACGTACGGGTCGGACGTCAGCACGGAGGCCGAGATCTTGACGGCGCGGCGCTGCTGTTCGAGCGACAACGTCTTGAGCTTGGCGTCACTGACCACCACGGCCGCCGCGGCGCCGTCGCAGTTGGCCGAACACATCGGGCGGGTGTTGGGATAGGCGATCATCATGTCGCCCATGATCTGCTCGAGGCTCATCGCCTTGTTGTACGCCGCCAGCGGGTTCAGGGTCGAATGCGAGTGGTTCTTCTCGGAGATCCGCGCGAACAGCTCGAACGAGGTGCCGCCGTACGTGTGGCCGTACTCCATGCCGACCTGGGCGAACACGCCCGGCATCGACTCGGTCCCGACGCGGCCGTCGAGGCCCGTGACCGCGCCGAAGCGGCCGTCGGGCTCCCAGGTGTCGCTCGCCTTCTTGCTGCCGCCGCTGAGCAGGCCAGCGCCGGACAGCTTCTCGACGCCGACGGCCAGGCCCATGTCGGTCTCGCCGGCCTTGATCGCCATGATCGCGGTCCGCAGCGCCGTGGCACCGGTCGCACAGGCGTTGCTGACGTTGTAGACGGGGATGCCGGTCTGGCCGACCTGCTTCTGGATCTGCTGGCCGATCCCGGAGGCCGCCTGCATGAGGTTGCCCGCGGCGAGGATGCCGATGTCGGCCATCGTCACGCCGGCGTCAGCCAGCGCACCCATCGTCGCTTCAGCGCCCAGGTCCACGAGGTCGCGGTCCTTGTGCTTGCCGAACTTCGTCATCGTGATCCCGAGGATCCAGACGTCGTCGCTCATGTGGTCGTCCCCTGCAGTCAGGTCGTGCGGATCAGGTCGGGCGGGTCAGGCGGGCTCGAAGCCGTAGCCGATGGCTTCCGTGCCCTCGGTGTCGGTCCCCTCGCTGTAGGTGGCGAGGCGCACCGGCATCCCGAGGCGAATCGTCTTGGGCGAGGGCTCCACGTTGATGATGTTCCCGCGCACCTTGGTGCCCCCGCAGTCGACGACCGCCGGCACGAACGGCGTCGGCACGCCCGGGGCCGCGAAGGCCACGATGGAGAAGGACGTGATCTCGCCCTCCGTCGGGATGTCCACCTTCGCGAAGTCCGTACCGAAGCAGGACGCGCAGCCGTTGCGACGGTCGAAGTAGCGCGCGCCGCAGCCCGTGCACTCGTTCGCGACCAGGTGCGGGTCGTCACCGAGGGCGAGGTAGTCGACGAGTGGGATCTGAGACACGCGGGACTCCCGGTTCGGTCCTGAGAACAAGAACACGTTCTAGTGTCGGGCAAGCGTAGCGCACCCCCCACTACTGTCCAGACCTCACGCTCGACGTGGCACCACTCGCCATGACATCAGGGGGGATCCGAGATGCGCCGTACGCCGTCCGTTCGCATGTCCACGACAGCAGCCACACTTGCCGTCTGCCTGCTCGCCGCCGCATGCAGCGGTGACGAGTCGACGGACACGCCGACGCCCGACCCGGTCGCATCGACCCCGGAGCCGGCGGCGGACGCGACCGCGCCCCCGGCGGACGACCCGGCCGCTCCGGAGGTCGGGGCGATGGGCAGCTTCACCGTGGACGGCCAGACGTTCGCGGTGACCGACCTCAACCGGTGCGATCCCTTCTTCGACGAGCCGGGCAACCTCGACCTGCAGGCGATCGCCCAAGGAGCGCTGCTCAACCTGCCGGTCCTGGGGGGCGGGACGAGCATCGACATCTCCGTGCAGGGCAGCGCCCTCGTGGAGCTCGCAGGGTCGAACGTGTTCGGCGACATCGTCGGCGAGCCCGGTTTCACGATCACGGACGACCGGATCACCGGGGCGGCGACGTTGGGCGACACGATGGGCAGCGACGCCAGCGTCATGGTCACCTTCGACGTCGCGATCCCGGATGAGGTGCGGGACTGCTGACCCGACTCCCCTACTGGGCGGCTGACCGAGGGCGGACGCCAAGTCGGGCTTCGGTCGCTCGTGTGACTAGGTTGTCCGTTTCTGGGCACCGGGCGAGGGAGACCGCAATTGCGTTCACGCATGCGCACGATCACGTACATCACCATGGCGGCATCGCTGCTGCTGCCGATGACCGCGAGCGCGCAGGACGTGCCGCTCGATGACGTCGTCGGCCCCATCGGCGACGCCCTCGACCAGCCCGCCGTGCTTGCCGGGCTCTGCAACGACCTCGACGCGTACGAGTGCCTGCTGCCGCTGCCGAGCGACGTGTTCACGACGGCGGACGACACCACGCCGACGGGCCTGCGGATCGACTTCTCGCCCCTCGCGATGCCGAAGAACGTGGTCGGCAAGCCGGCTGACCCGACCGAGTGGAACCGCAACGACGGCTGGTCCCCCGGCTCGATGCTGCTCACGTACGTCCCGGGCATCGACCTCGCCGCGACGTACGGCGTCGACCACCCCGTACTCGAGGAGCCGTCGCTGTCGATGGCGCCCGACGCCCCCATCGTGCTGCTCGACGCCGACACCGGTGAGCGCCACCCGTACTGGGTCGAGATGGACGAACACGTCCAGACCGACCCGACGGCCGCGCTGGTGATCATCCGCCCGCTCACCAACTTCGAGCACGGCCACCGCTACGTGGTCGGCCTGCGCGACCTGAAGACCGCCGACGGCAGCGTGATCCCGGCAGCCGACGCCTTCGCGGCCCAGCGCGACGCCTTCGTCGGTGGCGGCGAGGACGACGTGCTCGCGCCACTCGCCGAGGCCGGGGTCGACGCCGCCGACCTCTTCCTCGCCTGGGACTTCACGATCATGTCGTCCGACAACATGGCGGGACGCGTCCTGTCCATCCGCGACGACGCCTTCGCCCAACTCGGCGACACCGACCTCGCCGACGGCGTCGTCGAGGGCGACTCCCCCGCGTTCACGATCGACTCCGTCGAGGAGATCGGGGACCCGGAGCACGACACCCTGCGCGTCGTCGAGGGCCACGTCACCGTCCCGTTCTACCTCGACCGGCCGGACGAACTGGCCACGCCCGAGCTGGCGATCCCCGACCCGATCGGCGGCGAACTGCCGCTCGACGAACTGCCGTCGCAGACCCTGCCCGGCTCGCGCCTGAACTACGGCACCCCGACACCGGGACCGATGGACGTGCCGCAGCAGAACGACCTGACGCCCACGATCGACGTGGCCTTCACGTGCAGCATCCCGCGCACCGCGTTGGGCGAGCCGGCCACGCCGACGCTGTACGGGCATGGCCTCCTCGGATCGCGTGGCGAGAGCAAGGGCAGCTCGACCGAGCGCATGCGCGAGTCCAACTACATGATGTGCGGGGTCGACTGGTACGGCTTCTACGAGTCGGACCTCGCGAACGTCCTGACCACCCTGCTCGACATCGGCGGGATGGCGTCGGTCATCGACCGCGTCCAGCAGGGCTTCCTCCACTTCCTCTTCGTCGGGCGGGCGCTCGTACACCCCGACGGCCTGGTGACCAGCCCGTCGTTCCAGCTCGACGGCGAGCCGCTGTTCGACCCGTCCACGCTCGTGTACGACGGCAACAGCCAGGGCGGCATCCTCGGTGGCGCCGTCACCGCGTTGGCCCCCGACCTGGAGCGCGCGACCCTGGGCGTCTTCGGCATGAACTACTCGACGCTGCTGCACCGGTCGGTCGACTTCGAGGGCAACCTCGACGACAACGTGCCGGTCGGGTACTGGACCTTCCTCTACTCGGCGTACCCCGAGAAGGAGGACCAGCTGATCGTCATGCACCTCCTCCAGATGCTGTGGGACCGCGGCGAGACGAACGGCTACGCGCACCACGTGGCGGACGACCCGTTGCCGAACACCCCACCCCACAAGGTGCTCGTCCACGTCGCCCTGGGCGACTACCAGGTCGCCAACGTGTCGGCGGACGTGTTCGCCCGCACGATCGAGGCCCCGTTCCTGCAGACCACGCTGCCCGACGGCCGCTACTGGGCCGACCACACCGGCGAGCGCCTGTTCGACTTCGACACGTTCACCATGGGTGACGACGGCGCAGCGCTCCCCCACGACGGGTCCGCGATCGTCTATTGGGACAGCGCCAACCCCCTGCCCCCGTCCGCGAACGTCCCGCCCGAGGACCACGACGAGGACCCGCACTCGGATCCCCGCAAGGACCCGTTCGGGATCGTCCAGAAGGATCACTTCTACCGCACCGGCGAGGTGCTCGACGTCCACGAGGGACGGTCCTGGTACTGCACCGACCGGTTCCCGCGTGACGAGTCGCAGGCCTATGACTGCACCCGTGCGGCAGCGAGGCCCGACCCCGTCGAGCCGGCCCCCGAGCCGGAGCCGGACACGGACGAGGCGCCGGCCGAGGTACCACTGCCGGCGACCGGAGGGGGCCTCGCCCTGCTGGGCCTTGGGGTCCTGGCGGCGAGCCGCAGCGTGCGGCCGCGTCGGGGCGCCTGAGCAGCCGGGTCGGCCGGACCGGGGAAGGTCAGGCCGACGCGGCCCGTCAGCCCACGACCGCGCGGACCGACGCCAGGTACGACGCCGTGTCCTCCTGCAGCTGGTCGTGGATCACGACCGTGTCGAGACCGGCCGCGACCAGCCGGTCCACCAGCGACCGGCAGTGGTCGACGTCACCGGCGACGACGAAGGTGTCCAGAAGGCCATCGTCGACGAGGTCGAGACGGGGGGCCCCGTCGAGCCACGCCTGACGGAACGTCGCCGCGAGCTCGGGGTCCAGACCGGCCTCACGCGTGATCGGATGGTCGCCGTGGATGCCCAGGAACGTCGCCACGAACGCGCGCAGGGACTCGCGCGCCGCGTGGTGGTCGGGGTCGCAACTCATCGCGACGTAGGCCGCGACGTGCGCGTCGCCCACGCGTTCACGTGCCCAGCGGATGTACGCCGGTGACGACAGAACGGACAGCAGCACGCCGTCGGCGGCATCGCCGGCCAGGCGCAGGGCACGGTCGCCCTTCACACCGAGGAAGATCGGGATCGGCCCGGGCGGGGTGAAGGCGAGGCCGGCATCGACGTCGTGCAACCCGTCGTTGGCACGGACAGGATCACCGGACAGCACGTCGCGTACGACGGCAGTGGTCTCACGCAGGACCGACAGCGGACGCTCGAACGGAATCCCGAGTTGGTCCTGCATCCAGCGTGGGTTGCTGGATCCGAGCCCCAGCACGACGCGCCCCGGGGCCAGCTCGGCCAGTGCAGCGGTCTCCATTGCCGTCACCACGCTGTGGCGCGTCCACGGGTTGACCACACCGATGCCGATGCGCGCGGTGCTGGTCGCTGCGGCCAGGGCCCCGGCCAGGGCGAATGCCCCGCGTTCGCAGTAGTCCTCGGTCAACCACACCTCGGCGAACCCGGCGTCCTCCGCCTGCCGCGCGAGCTCGACGGCCGACGCGGCCGAGCGCTTCCCCGACAGCGCGAGCGCAAGCCTCACGTCGCACCTGCCACGGCAGCGAGCTCGGACAGCCGGGGGGCGATGGTCGGTACCTCGGGCAGGCGGGCCGCGGACGCGCCGACGTCCTTGAGTCCCGTGGACGTGGCGATGCACACGACCGTCGCGTCCGGCCCGAGCTCGTCGGCACGGCGCAGCCGCTCGACGACCGGCAGGCACAGCGACGAGCTGGCCTCGAGGTAGAGCCCGACCGATCCGGCGATGCGGCGCTGGGCGGCCATGACGACCTCGTCGTCCGGCTCGGCAGCCGCGAGCCCGTTGCTGGCGCGCAGGGCCTCGAGGCCCTGCTGGGTGCTGATCGGCGTGGCGACGGAGAAGCTCACGCTGGGACCGTAGGAGGTACGCACCGGCGTCGCCGACCCCGCCGCCAGCGCCGCCGCATAGGGGCCGAACGGCTCGGCGGCGACCATCCGCGGGACGCGATCGGTGAGGCCGAGGGCACGCAGGTCCTCGAACCCGCGCAGGATCCCGACGAGGCCGTCGCCGTAGGCGACCGGGACGACGACGGCATCCGGCACGTCGCCGAGGTCCTCGACCACCTCGTAGGCGATGGACTTGTATCCGTCGACACCGAACGGGTTGCTCCCGATCGGCGGGTCGACGAACCCGGAGACGGGCACCCAGCCCCACGACGCGACCGCCTGCCGCAACAGGGCCCAACGGTCAGTTGGCTGGTCGAGTGCGACGACCGTCGCCCCGTAGGACTGCATCAGCACCTTCATCGTCTGGGGCACCGAGGTCAGCGTCAGGGCGACGCAGCGCATCCCCGCAGCGGCGGCGTAGGCCGCAGCGGCGGCCCCGTGGTTGCCAGTCGTCGCCAGCGCCACGGTGTCCGCCCCACGGGCGCGAGCCTCCGTGATCGCGACCGCAGCGAGGCGATCCTTGTACGACCAGGTCGGGTTGCGCGTCTCGTCCTTGAACCACAGGCGTGCGACGCCGACCTCGTCGGCCAGCGCCGGCGCCGCGACGAGCGGGGTGTTGCCCTCGTGCAGGCTGACCGGTGTCGCGTCCGCCGGGATCGGCAGCAGGTCGCGATGGCGGAAGATGCCGGGCTGGCCCTCGGCCACCGGCAGCGGGCCGGGGGCACGGTCGTACACCGGCAGGATGTTGGCCGGATGACCCCGTTCGGCACACGCGCCGCAACCCTCCCACGGGGCGGCGGTCGACGCGTCGGCGCCGCAGCGGACGCACGCCAGACGGTCGGTGAAGCGCGTCATGCCGGGACCTCCCGCAGGGAGCGGTCCGAACGCGTGAAGCGCTCGTGCCCGTCAGCCGTCACCAGGATCGTGTCCTCGACCATCATCCCGCCCCATCCGAGCTCGTAGTACGGGGTCTCGAGGCAGAACGTCATGTCCGCCTCCAGCGGGACGTCGTGGCCGGGCGCCACGATCGGCGGTTCGTAGACGTCCGAGCCGATCCCGTGGCCGCAGTGGTGGCGGCGGTACGGCGTGATGCCTCCCGACTGCACCACCTCCACGGCGATGTCGAACAGTTCTGAGGCGGTGACCCCCGGACGGACCGCATCGAGCTGTGCCTGTTCGCCGGCCAGCAGGGCGTCGTAGCGCGACGTCTGGAGCGCGGTCGCGGGACCGACGACCGCGGTGCGGGCCATGTCGGAGAAGTAGCCGTCGAGGATGCAGCCCACGTCGAAGCGGACGAGGTCGCCGCGCCCGATGGGACGGTCCGTGGCGACCGCGTCGGCCAGCGCACTGCGTTCCCCCGAGGTGACGACGACGAAGGCCGGCATCGCATCGCCTTCGACCATCGTGCCGGCCACGATGCGTGCGAGCTCACGCTCGGTGGTGCCGACGGTCGCGGAGGCGAGTGCTCGGTCGATCCCCGTCTCGGCCAGACGGGCAGCTCGGCGCAGCAGGTCGACCTCGTCGGGGAACTTGCGGGCTCGGGCGGCGAACAGCCGCGGCCCTGCGTCATGGAGCGTGTGCCCGACCAGCGCCTGCTCGACCGCGGGACGGTGGCCGGCGAGGCCGGCGAGGTCCACGGCCAACGGGGCGGCGCCGAGATCCAGCCGGTCGAGTACCGCGAGGAGGGCAGCCGCCAGGTCCGGGTGACGGTCCGCCATGTCGGCAGCGCGATGACCGCTGGCGGACTCGAAGTAGAAGCGCCCGAACGCCTCGATGGACTCGGGGTCCACCCCGGCGTCGACAGCAGGGGCGACGTCTGCCGCCGGACACGCGAGGTGGACGGAGTCCGGCGTGACGACCGCGGCCATCTGGTGGGCGCGGAACAATGACCCCGCGACGCTGCGATAGCCGGTCGCATACGCGACGTTGGCAGGAGCGGCCACCACCAGGGCAGCGGCCGGGTCGTCGGCAAGGAGGGCCTGGAGTCGTGCCAGGCGGGCACCGGTCAGGTCGCTCACACCGGCACCTCCGTACCTGCCGTGGTCGGGGTGCCGAGGGGTTGGATGACCTCGTCGGCGAAGCGCGCCATCTCCTCGCGCGTCTCCACGACGGTGTCGCACGCGAACAGCAGGCCCGACAGCGTCGTCACCCCTGCCTCGACGTAGGCCTCGACCTGCGCGCGAACCTGGTCAGGGGTCCCGACCAGGTTGCGGGACAGGAGGTCCCCGTCCTGCTGGCCCTTGAGCGTCGACTGCGACAAGGAGACCATGTGGGCGTACACCTGCGACGAACGGAAGCGAGCGACCGCCTCCTCGTGGGTCGGTGCGATCGACACGCCGACCTGCAGCGCGACCTCGAAGTCGTCGGGCAGGTCACGACCGGCCCGGTCAGCGGCAGCCCGGACCTCGGCGAGGCCGGTGGCGAGCTCGTCGGGGCTCAGGCACGCGGGCAGCCATCCGTGGACGAGCCGACCGGCACGGTCCTTGGAACCCGGTGAGTTCCCACCGGACAGGATCGGCAGCGGCTGCTGGAGCGGCTTCGGGAAGCTCTCGACGTCCGCGAAGTCGATGTACTCGCCCGCGAAGGACGAGCGCCGGTCGCGAAACAGCGTGTCGAGCGCCTGCAGCGCCTCCTCCGCGTAGCGGCCACGGTGGAGGCTCACGCCCGGATGCATCGCCTCGTACTCCTCGCGGTAGGCGCCGATCCCGACGCCGACCACGAGGCGACCGCCAGAGAGCTGGTCGATGGTGGCGAGCTGCTTGGCCGCGACGACCGGGTGACGGAACGGCAACACGAGGATGCAGGTCGCCAACCGGATCCGGTCGGTCCGAGCCGCCACGAACGCGAGGTAGCTCAGCGGGTCGAAGAAGTTCGGCGGGGTGTCGAACTCCTCGCGCACGTAGCCCTGCGTCGAGAGGTGGTCGTTGCCCCAGATCGAGTCGTAGCCGAGTTCCTCGGCCAGGACCGCCAGGTCCACCGCCTCCTCGATGCTGGCGTAGGGCACTGGGTACATCATGCCCTCGGTCCCGGTGGGGACTCCCAGTCCGAATCGGATGGTCACGCGGGTTCCTGTTCGACGACGGCGGGGGCGACGCGCGCACCCGTGAGGAACGACAGTGCGGCGTATGCGGCACCACCGATGAGCAGCGCGGCCAGCGGTTCCACCGGCAGGTCGACGTAGTGCGCGGTCACCGAGGTACCGACCCAGCTCAACAGCGCCAGGGGACGGATCGCGGGGATGGCCTCGACGAGGTCCTGGCCGGTCTGGCGAATGTGCCCGAGCACCCAGTAGTGGGCGATCACAACGCCGGCGAACGGCGGCGTGACGACAGCGATGATGCGCAGGAAGCTGAGGAAGTCGGACGCGAATCCGAGGAACGCGACGCCGAGCGCGATCGCGACCGACACGAAGGTCCACACCGGCTTGGCGATCTTGCGGCCGACGACCTCGGAGGCGCTCGTGAACGCCAGCGAGGCGGAGTAGAGGTTGTTGTCGGTGGTGGTCCACAGCGCCAGGGTGAGCACGATCGCGGCCGGCAGCAGCAAGCCGAGGGTCGACATGGCGGCCACGAAGTCCGGCGTGCCGGCGACGTTGGCGCTGACCATCGCGGTGAACTCGAAGAACCCCGCACCGCCGACGTAGCCGACGAAGGCGGCGACGACGACGTCACGGCCGCGACGGGCATAGCGCGCGACGTCGCTCATGAGTGCGGCACCGGTGATCCACGTGGCGATGACGGCCGTGATCGCCACGTCGAAGGCGATCGGCGCGGCCGGGTCGGCGTCGAGGGCGGCCGAGAACCCTCCCTCGGACGAGGCGATGCGGAACAGGCCGAGCAAGGCCAACGCAAGCAGCGAGGGCGCCGCGACGCTGGAGATCACCGCCAGCCCCTTGAAGCCGAACAGGGCGGTCAGTGTCACCGCCACCGTGAACAGGATCACGACGGTGGTCCAGTTCAACTCCGGGACCAGGGCCGTCATGGCGTTGCCGAACGCGTCCATCAGCACGCCGATGAAGCCCATGGCGAGGACGCCGAGCACGAGCGAGACGAGCACCGACCCCATGTCGCCGAACACGGTGCGGGCGATGCGATACGACGTCAGGCCGGTGCGGTAGCCGATGAGGCCGATGAGGCTGGCGATGATCGCGAGCACGACGTTCCCCGCCGTGATGGCGCCGACGGCCGGGCCGAAGCGCAGCCCGCCACCGACGACACCTCCCACGAGGAATGCCGACACCGAGATCGACCAGCCGATCGCCACGGCGATCAACTGATACGTCGTCTTGCGCGCGGAGGTGGGGACCGCCTCTGCCGCGAAGTCGTCCAGATCGTGGGCGGTCGTACCGCCTCGTTCCTGCACCGTCGTCTCGACCATGAACCCCTCCTGTGGGCGTGTCCGGGTGCCGCCTGCACAGCGCAGAACCGCACGGACCCTAACCTTGACTGGTGGGCTGGCACCTACCCACAGTTCCTGTCAGCAAAAGCGGACGGCAATAATTGTGGATGAGGCACAAGTCGGGCGCCTGCTGCTCGCTGAATCGGACAATCTGGCGCAGCGCGTCGTCGCCCTGGTGTGGGAGCGCGTCCCGGGCTACGAGCCACCCCGACTGCGGCGTGACGACCTCGCGGATGCCGTCCGCCCCAACGTCGAGTCGGTGCTGGCCCACGTCATCGCGCCGAGCGACGCACGGGACGAGGACGAAGCGCGTGCCCGCGAACTGGGCACGGCGCGTGCCCTGCAGGGCGTGCCCCTCGACGTCGTCATCCAGTCGTTCCGCGCCGCCGAACGGGTGCTCGACGACGCCTTCGCCGCGCGATCCACCGAGCTGACCACTGACCAGCTCCGCTCAGGCCTGCACCGCCTCTCGGAGGGGTTCGACCGGCTCAGCGGCTGGGTCATCGAGGCGTACCGCCAGACCCAGGACGAGTTGACGTCCCACTACGACCGGGCCGCCGGAGACCTTGTGGCCGGACTCGTGGCCGGTGACCTCGACGAGACGACAGTGCTGCGTCAGGGCACCTCGCTCGGCCTCGACCCGGAGGCCGCCTACACCGGCGTCGCCGTGCAGACGGCATCGGAGGCGGGACTGGGTCGGACGCCGGCGCGACTCGAACGCGAGGTGCTCGGAGCACTGGCCGTCGGTCGATCGGGACGCCTGCTGTCCGGCGCCGCACGTGGCGCCACGATCTTCGTCGTCCCCGGCGAGCCGACTCCGCGCAGCCTGCGGGACCTCAGTCGCCTCGTGGCGACCTACCGCGCGATCTCCCCACGAGTCGGGGTCGGTCCGGTGTCGATCGGACTCCTGGATGCCGGCCGATCCTGTCGCCGCGCCGTCTCGACGGTGGCGCTGCTGTCCGCGCCCGGCCTGGCCACCTACGACGACGTCCTGCTCGACGCCGTCGTCGTCGAGGCCGACGACGTCGCACGCCGACTGCGTGATCGCCTCGGCGGGGCGCTGGCCTCGGCCTCACATCTGCGCGAGACGATCAGTGCGTTCTTCGCTGCCGACATGTCCATCCGCGACGCCGCCGAGGACCTGCGCGTCCACCCCAACACCGTCGCGTACCGACTGGATCGGATCTGGGAGGTGACGGGCCTCAACCCTCGTCGCACCGCCGACCTCGTCACGTTGGACCTCGCGGTCCGCGCCCTCGCCCTGGCCGCGTCTCGCGACGTCACGAACGGCTGAGCACCAGGGACTCGAGCCCGCGGTCGAAGCTGTTGTGCCGGTACCGAGGAGGACCGCCGACGACCGCCAGATCGGGAGCATGGGCCGCGAGGTGGGCCAGCACGGCCGTCGTCTCGAGGCGGGTCAGGGCCGAGCCCGGACAGTGGTGCCGCCCGTGCCCGAAGGCGAGGTGCGGGTTGGGGTCGCGCGTGATGTCGAGGTCGTCGGGGCGGTCGAACACGCGCTCGTCGCGGTTCGCCGATCCGATGAGGCCCGAGACCTGGGCTCCCGCCCGGATCGTGGTGCCCGTCACCTCGATGTCCTCGAGGGCGTAGCGCCCACTGGACCGCTGGGTCGGTGCCTCGAAGCGCAGGCACTCCTCGACGGCTCGGGGTGCGAGGCCCGGGTCGGCCACGAGGCGTTCCCACTGCTCCCGGCGGGACAGCAGCGACCACAGCGCGGTGCCGATCAGGTTGACGGTCGTCTCGTGACCGTTGGTCAGCAACTGCACGCACAGCATCGTCACATCGTGCTCGGTCAGGCGCGCCTCCCCGTCGCGCTCGGCCAGCAGTGCGGAGGTCAGGTCCTCGCCCGGCGTTCGCGCCGTCCGCGCCACGTGCTCGGCCATCCGTGCGACGAACTCCTCCTCGGCGGGCACGTCGCCGCCGCCCGTGCTGGCCGCGTCGGTGCCGTCCATGATGCGCCGTGACAGGGCATGCAGCTCCGGGCCCTCCGCGAGCGGCACGCCGAGCAGGCGCATGATCGTGTGCAGTGGGAGGGCGGTGGCGAGGTCCGAGACGATGTCGACGGTGGCGCCCTCGACAAGGGGCGCGGCGAGGGCCGTGACCTCCTCGGTGACCGCGCCGCGCAGCCGCTCGACCTGCCGGCGCGTGAACGTGGCCGCGGCGAAGCGTCGGAGTCGCGTGTGCTCGGGCGGGTCGAGGAACATCAGGATCGGGGGGACGTCGGGTTCCAGGCCCACCCGCTCGGGCCGCTTCGTCAGGCGGTCGTCGGCGACAAGGGCCCGGACGTCGGCGTGACGGCTGACGAGCCAGATGCCGTCGCGCGGGTGGTCGTCGAGCTCCCACAGGTGGACAGGGGCCTGGTCACGCAACCACCGGTACGTCGGATACGGGTCCTGGATCGTGTTGGCATCAGCGAGGTCGACCACCGGCTGCCCCTCCATACGGCGCGGTGCCTGTACCTACCACGAGCCGGGGGG
>JBFJMP010000013.1:0-14666 GCA_041633895.1 Nitriliruptoraceae bacterium | reverse complement strand
CTAGGATCGTCAGCGGCGGTCCTGCAGGAACGGGAAGCGGCCCCGCACCTCGACGACTCGTTCGCTCGTCACGTCTGCGGCCACGTCGGCCTCCGTCGCGCCGCCCCGGGCCACGACCTCGCCGAGCGGGTCGACGACGAGCGAGTCCCCCGAGTAGGACAGGGGGCTGCCGTCCAGGCGACGACCGAAGCCGACGCGGTTCACGCCAACCACCCACGCCTGGTTCTCGATCGCGCGGGCGACGAGCAGCGACATCCAGTGCTCGCGCCGCGCCTCGGGCCAGTTCGCCGGGACGAGGTAGCAGTCGACGTCGGTGGCCAGCGCCCAGAACTCGTCGGCGAACCGCAGGTCGTAACAGACGAACAGCGCGCACCGCAGGCCATCCACGTCGATGACGACGTGCGTGTCCCCCGCGGCGAAGTGCTCGTCTTCGCCGGCGTAGGTGAACGGATGGATCTTGGCGTAGCGCGCCTGCTGGCCGTCCGGCCCCGCGAGCAGGAAGGTGTTGGTCGGGCGCTCGCGGCCGTCGGTCAACTCCGGGAACGTGCCACCCACCCAGCAGCCGTTGGCGGCGGCCTGGTCGACGAGGAACGTCGCCGACGGTCCGTCCGGTGCCTCCGCCGTGATGTCGGTGCGCATGGAGAAGCCGCAGGCGTACATCTCGGGCAGCAGGACCAGGCGCGCCCCGTCCCCCGCTGCCGCGGCGATGCGTGGCGCCAGGCGGGCGTGGTTGGCCGCCGGGTCGTGCCACACCGTGTCGGCCTGGATGCCGACGACGCGCACCGTGGTCATGCCGATGCCTTGGCCGGCACGGCCCGCAGGTCGGGCTTGGGCTCGAGGTCCTTGAGCCCGTTCCACATCAGGTTGACGAGGTGGGCGGCCACCTTCGTGCGCGACGGCTTGCCGGCCTCGAGCCACCACTCGCCGACCAGCGTGACCGCACCGACGAGCATGCGGGCGTACATCGGGACGGCGGCCTTGTCGTAGCCTTGCTGCTTGAAGTGCTGCCCCAACAGGTCTTCGACCCGCAGGGCGACGTCGGCCATGACCGACCCGAGGCTGCCGCCGCCAAGGCCCGACGGGGAGTCGTGCACGAGGATGCGGAAGCCGTCCTGGTGCTCCTCGATGTAGCCGAGGAAGGCCAGCGCCGACTGTTCCGCCGCCATGCGTGGGTGGTCGACGGCGATCGCCTCGATCATCCGCGTCGTCAGGTCCGCGACCTCGCGGTCGACGATGACGGCGTAGAGGCCTTCCTTGCCACCGAAGTGCTCGTAGATCACGGGCTTGCTGACGTCGGCACGGTCCGCGATCTCCTCGACGGACGTGGCTTCGTAGCCCTTCTCGGCGAACACGACGCGACCGACGCCGATCAACTGCTCGCGGCGCTCAGCACCGGTCATGCGTCGCTTCGACACCTCAGGCGCCCGCCGCTGCGCGGCGCGGCAGCTTCTTGCGCGCCAGTTGGGACGCCGTCGGGAGCTTGATGTTGCGCGCCATCCCCACGAACGACATGAGTCGGATGGTCACCCACGAGGCGTCGAACTCCCACCAGCGCAGGCCGTGACGCGCCGAGGCGGGGAACGCGTGGTGGGCGTTGTGCCACGACTCACCGAACGACAGCAGCGACAGGAAGATGTTGTTGCGGGACTCGTCGCGGGAGGCGAAGGGGCGGGTGCCGTAGAAGTGGCAGATCGAGTTGATCGACCACGTCACGTGGTGGAGCAGCCAGATGCGGATGAGCGAGCCCCAGACGAACGCGGTCAGGGCGCCGGTGATCGACATGGTCACCAGCCCACCGATGACGGCGGGCAGCACGAAGGAGACGATGATCAGCTTGGGGAAGAGCTTGTTGACGCGGACGATGGCCGGTTCCTCGAGCAGGTCGGGCGCCCACGTCTCGGGCTGCGAGCCGTCGGGCTCGAACATCCAGCCCATGTGGGCGTGCCACAGACCGCGCAGGACGCCCTTGGGGCCGTCCTCCATGCCGGCGTGGGGCGAGTGCGGATCACCGATCTCGTCCGAGTACGCGTGATGCCGGCGGTGCGTGGCGACCCACTCGATGACGCTGCCCTGGATCGCGATCGATCCGGCGATCGCCCAGCCGACGCGCACCCACTGCGGGGCGTCGAAGGACTTGTGCGTGAACAGGCGGTGGTAGCCGACCGTGATGCCCAGCCCGGACACGATGTAGAACACCGACGCGATGGCGAGGTCGGTCAGGCTCAGGCCCCACCCCCACACCTGGATGCCCGCGAACAGCAGGCCGATCGGGGGCACGATCGCCACGATCAGCATGACGCGGCGCTGGAACACGACGCTGCGTTCGTCGGGGAAGGTCACGCCACGGACGCCGTCGAGGCGGGTCCGCATGTCGGCGAGGACGTCGGTCGGATTGCGCATCAGTACCTCTGCTGGGATGCCGGGAGCAGCGAGATCGGGGGCAGGTCGTCGCGTCGACGACCTCGACAACCTACGCCATCGTAACCTACGCAGCCGTAACCCACAGGGGTGGACGTGCGACGACCCACACGGGACGTCCCCCGACACCGTGAGGTGCGGGGGACGTTGCCCTGGTCAGCGCGCGGTCAGCGGCGCCGGCGCACGCCCTTCGCGACTCCCATCAGCGCGAGCGCAGCCAACGCCATGCCGCCACCGGTTGCCGGCAGCGGGCTGTCGGTGCCCTCGGGAGCGTCGACCACGACGACCTCGATGCTCACGTCGTCGACGTCACCGTCGGCGTCCGTGACCACGAGCGTCACCGTGTAGGTGCCGGCGGCCGCGTAGCTGTGGTTGACGGTCTCGGTGTCGGCGGTCGTGCCGTCCCCGAGGTCCCAGTCCCACGTGATCGGCAGGTTGCCGCTGGAGGCCGAGCCGTCGAAGGTGACCGTGTCGCCCACCTCGACGTCACCGGCGCGACGACCGATGACGGCCTCGGCCGGGAGGTCCGTCGTACCGGCGCCCTCTGCGGTGTCCGCCGGCGAGAACTCGCGGCAGCCGTCACCTGCACGCAGGCGCACGTCGGCCACGAGGTCCGCCTCGAGCTGCACGGTGTCCTCACCGTCCATCGACAGGACCTCGACGTCGAGGCAGTCGTAGTCGAACGTCCAGCGACCGTCGATGCCGTCCGGATCGGCGAAGTTGTCCAGGTGCGGCGACTCGGACGAGTCGCTGAACCGGTCGTCGCCGTCTGCGTCGGTGAAGGCCGCGTCGTCGCAGTCTGCGTCACCGCACTCGGCGCCCGCGACGGGCTGGCTGTCGAGGTAGTGCTGTCCGGGCGGGTCGGGCAGGCCGTTGTTGCCGTAGCCGTGGTTCTCGTCGGTGTACTCGACGAGCAGACCTGGCTGCCACGTGACGGTGCCGCGGTCGTTCTGGCCGTAGCCCTCGAAGTCGAACAGGGCGCGGTCGCGCAGCTCGAGGTAGTAGGCGTGGTCGGAGGCGTCGCCAGCGGAGGTGTCGATGAGCACGAAGCCGTTCGTGCACACCGGGCCGGTGCGCAGGTCCTCGTCACAACCACCGTTGAACCAGCGACCCTCCTCGAGGCCGTCCTCGAAGTCCGTGCTGTACACCTCGGTGCCGTCGACCGAGACGACCACGTCGTCGATGAACCAGCCGGGGCGGTTGAAGGCCGCGTCCGTGAACATCGAGAACCGGACCACGCCGTTCGTGCCGGCGAGGTTCGAGATGTCGTAGCTGTCGTCGACGAACGGCGTACCGGTCGCGTAGTCCGGGGCGGCCGGGTTGCGGGCGAGCGTGATGAAGGGTTCGCCCTGCTCGTACGCGCCGGACTGGCCGGTCAGGCCGTTGTTGATCTCGTCGAGGCAGGCGGCACCGTTGGGGTTGTAGACCGAGTCGGTCGAGTAGCCGCTGGCGGAAGCGTGCGACTGGTAGGTCTGGCCGTCGGTCGTCGTCTGCACGAACCCGTAGTCCCAGTCCCACTCGATGTCGAACGACGACCGGAAGGACAGCGTCACGGTGCTGCCGGCGTCGACGTCCGCGAGTTCGGGCAGGAGCAGGTCGATGTTGTTGCCGGACAGGTTCGGGCAACCGAAGTCGTCACCACGACGCGACCACAGCACCTTGGTGCCGGACGCCTCCTCGGCGACCTGCTCGGGAGAGATGACCTCGCGCTGCGGGAGCTTGGCGGCCCACACGTCACCGTTGACGATGTTCTGGTCGCCGTTGGCCTCGGACAGCACGTAGGGGGTGCCGTCCGGGGTCTCCCAGTGGATCTCGCCGGTGGAGGTCTTGATCTCGCCCCAGTCCTCGACGGTCACGTCGTCGCCGGGGTTGAGGTAGCGCGGGACGACCCAGCCGAGCTGCTGCTTGCTGAAGACCGTCATGTGCTGGTTGTGGTCGGCGGCCATCAGGTTCCACGTGTCGTACGCGGAGAAGCCCGACGAGTTGTAGTAGTCGGGCAGGCCCAGGTGGTGGCCGTACTCGTGGGCGATGACCGAGGTCGACTCGAAGACGGTCTCGGGGTTCACGTTGTACGGACCGACGCGCACCGGGACGGGGTAGGCGTCGTCGCCCGGCCCGCCGTTGGCGGCGCAGTCGTCGTAGGCGGTGTAGGTGTCGTCGAGGAAGCACTGCGGGATCTCGGTGACCGAACGCAGCTGGTCGTGCGACACGTAGCCGCGCAGACCCGTCGCTTCGTCGCGGTACTGCATGATCAGGGACGACGAGTGCGGCCAGATGTTGTCGTAGGGCGCGTCGGTGTACGGGCACAGCTCGTTGGTGACCGGGGTCCCTGGGAGCGGGATCTGCGAGCCGCCGTTCCCGCCGCAGCCGACGAACACCAGCATGAAGAAGTCGACGACGCCGTCGCGGTCCGAGTCGTAGGTGTTGTAGTCGATCTCGGGATCGGCGACGGCGGCCGCGTCGTAGACGGCCTTGCCGGCCTGGCCACAGGCGGAGTCGATCGAGCTGGCGGTGCCGAGGTCGAAGACGGGGAAGTCGCCGCCGTAGTACTCGGTCGTGCCCGGCAGCTTGTACCAACCGTTCTCGATGCGGGTGTCGTACACCGGCGACCCGATGGCGCCCGGGACGTCGTTGAGGGTGACGCCGCGGCAGGTCGTGCCGACGCGCTCGGCCGTGGTGAAGGTCGGGGTCTCGTCGAGCTCGGAGTAGGTCGCCGAGTCGATGCCGGCCGACGGCACCGTGCCGAACGGGAACAGCTGCCCGTACGACATCTCCTGGTAGAGGTTGAACGTCGAGCCCTCGAAGTCGGGCGAGTTCACCAGCGTGTCGAGTTCGGCGGTGTCGTTGTCGGCCTGCGGGGCGCGGTCGACGTAGGACACCGGCACGATCGGGAACGGCTTGTCGCCGTAACGGGCGGACTCGAAGGCGCCCGAGGGCGGGATGACCTTGGGACCGTGCGTCGCCTCGCTGAGGGGGTCACCGGCGCCGGTCAGCGTGGCGACCGAGGACAGGTCCTTCCAGACGAGCTCCGGGTCGGCGTCGAGGTCGGCCGACTGGGCCTGCGTGACCAGGACCACCTCGCCCGGGGCGTCGACCGTGCCGGCGGGAACCGACGGGATGGCCCAGGTCACGGTGGCGGCCGTCACGGTGGCCGTGGAACCGTCCTGCAGCGGCGTGGCATCGGCGAAGGTGACGGAGTCGGGCGCGGCGATCGAGACGGTCAGGTCGGTCAGCTCGTTCGGACCGAAGTTCTGCACGCGCGTCGTGATCGGGAACTCGTCGGCGGGCTTGATCCAACCGGTGGAGGACACGAACTGGTGCCGGAGGACGACCTCACCGTCGGCGGAGGCGACGGTGGTGAAGCGAGCGGCGGGCACCGCCGTGTCGGCCAGGCCGAGGTCGGCCGCGGACACCCAGATCGAGTGGACGCCGGGCGCAAGGCCCTCGGTGAGCGCACCGGGGACGACGGCCTGGAAGGTGCCGTCGACGCCAGCGACCGCGGCAAGGGCACGGGCCGGGTCGTTGTCCACGCGCAACTGCAACGGCGTGGCGACCGGCGTCGTCGTCTGGGCGTCGCGGTCGTGGATCCCGACGGTGCCGGTGACCGTGAGCGCCTCGCCGGCCAGCCAACCCGTGGACCGGGGGGCGGCGTCGAGGTCGGCGACCACGGCCAGGGCTTCGGTCGGGAGCACGTCGGCGACCGGGGTGCCGGCAGCACCGGCGGAGGCACCCGGAAGGGCCACGATGCTGACGGCCACGAGGGCCGCGACAAACAGGGAGGTGATCGAACTGCGCACAGGAACTCCGGTCGTGCAGCGAGGGGACGGCGCCGACGGGTCTGCCCACGACACCGCGACCCTTCCCCTTTCCACGGGACGATCCGACGTTCCTGCCCGTGTTGTCGATTGTGCGCCGGGTGCGCACCGAGTCGGTGCGCACCCGTTGCGCGCCCGTCGCACTACCGTCGTGGCATGACTGCCCTGCCCACGATCGAGGACCCCCAGCGGCCGCGCGTGCCCCTGACGGCGGCCGACCACGACCTCGTCAGCCGCGCCCGCGCCGTCGTGCACGCCACGTGTGACGGCCTGGGCGTCGAGCTGTTGGCGCGCGCGGGGCGGGACGACTCCACGGCGAAGTCCGACGGGACGCCCGTGACCGACGCGGACCTGCACGCCGATCGGGTCCTCGCCGACGCGATCCGTTCGGCGTTCCCGGACCACGGCATCGTCAGCGAGGAGGCCGCGACGACCTGGGACGGGTCGGAGTGGACGTGGGTCATCGATCCGATCGACGGCACGTCGAACTTCACCTCCGGGGTGCCCTACTGGTGCAGCGCCATCGCCCTGCTCCATCGCGGCACGCCGGTCTACGGCTGCATCGACGCGCCGCCTCTGGCCGCGCGGTTCGAGGCCGAACAGGATCGGGGCGCGACGCGCAACGGCGAGCCGATCCGGGTCCGCCCGCCCGTGGACTTCCGCTCGGGCGAGCATCGCCACGTGCCCGTCATCGTGACGGCCGGGACGATCCGCCGGTCAGGGGGCCACATCCGACTGAACCCGCGTGTCCTCGGCTCGACCGCGCTGGACCTGGCGATGGTCGCCTCGGGAGTGGCCGTCGCCGCCTACCAGCGGGTCCCGCGAGTGTGGGACATGGCCGCGGGCTCACTGATGGTCTGGGAGGCCGGTGGCGCGTACGTCTCGCTCGAGGACCCGCTGCTGCCGATGACGCCGGGGCGCGACATGACCGGGGTCTCGTGTCCTGCGATGGCGGGCGCCGACGAGGCCTGGCTGCGCGACCTCCACGGGGAGCTGTGACACGAGAACGCCCCGCCACGGGGGCGGGGCGTCTCGTCGGACCGAAGC
This sequence comes from Nitriliruptoraceae bacterium, assembly GCA_041633895.1. GTDB lineage: Bacteria > Actinomycetota > Nitriliruptoria > Nitriliruptorales > Nitriliruptoraceae > JBFJMP01. The sequence continues at coordinate 7,386 of JBFJMP010000013.1, read as the reverse complement.
CCGAAGGGTCATGCAGGACCGACGGTCAGCGCATCACGGGCGTGAAGAAGCCGACGAACGTGCAGTCCGACCCACCCGGGAGGTTCACCCAGATCGCGTGGGGGTAGCCGTCATCGGGGAGGAAGGTGCCGGTGCCGGGCACCGCGACGTTGGCGTACCAGTAGTCGTAGTCCGCCGAGACGGACGTGATGTCCTCGACGTCGACGTCCACGCCGGCCGCGGTCGCGTTGGAGCCACTGCTGCCGGGCGAGTCCATGAACCACGGGCCCTCCGACGAGGTGGCCGCGACGGCGGCCTTCGTGTCCCCGGCGCTGTCACTGCAGACACCGGTGAACGTCAGCGGCCCGACGGTCGCGAGGACCGCCTCCTCGCCCTTGTCGATCTCGACGAGGTAGCGGACCTGGTCCTCGGCCGTCAGGTAGTCACCAACCGGCTGGAAGCTCGCGCTGTCCATGCCGTCGAGCGTGGCGGCGTTGTCCGCGGAACCCGCGGTCGCGGCCTTGCCGTCAGCCGGCAGGAAGGCCGGGTTGATGCCCAGGTCCTCGAACACGTCCGCCATCGCGGCGGCCGTCCCGTAGCGGTCGTCGCCCTGGACCCGGACGACCTTGTCGTCGGCCAGGCCGGTGGCCTCCTCGATGGCGGCCTCGACCTCGGCCGTCACGGCGTTCGGGCCGCCGGCGATGATGACCAGCTCCGGAGCGAGGTCGACCAGCGCGGCCGCGGTGTCCTCGGTGAGGAAGTCGCGGTGGGTGGTCAGCACCGGGGCGCCGAGCTGTCCGGCGATGGAACCGATCGCGAGTGCGTCGGCGAAGTTCGCACCGTCACCGCGGGCCACGAAGGCCATGCGGGGCGGCATGTCGGGGGTCACGTCCGAGGCGGCGATGGCCACCGTCGAACCGACGAGGACGACGGCGGCCGCGGCGGCCGTGGTCGTCACGAGGATGTTGCGCAATGCAGGCTCCTGTGGGTTTGGGTGAAGCCTCGAAACGTACTGTTCGCCGGTCTCGTCGGCTCCCGCTGCAGGGCCGGACGACCATGGTCTTTTCCCCCGACCTCGATCGACCCGGACCGCCCCAACGTGAAACACCCCGCCGGTGGGCGGGGTGTCTCAGAGGTGGCATCGACGCGCTTGGCGTCGATGCGGGTTGGCGTCGATGCGCCGGTGTCTCGCGCGGGCGGGTTGCCCACGACGGCCCTTGCGGCCGACGGGGCGTTCCCGTCCTCCCCGCCGGACGACCCTTGTGGTCGTGACGGGGTGCGAAGTCTGGGGGTGCAGAACTGGACAGAACTGTGGCGTGGTGGAGCTGCCGGGAGTCGAACCCGGGTGCCGCGGTCCCAGAAGGTCAGGCTCTACGTGCGTAGGTTCCGGATGAGCTCGAATGCGGTACTCCGGAGCCAGGCAGTACTCCGCATCCACACCACCACAAGATGTCCCGTCAGTTCAGGTGGTCACGGTGCTGACGGTGGATCCCTGTGATGTCGATCTGGTCCCCCTACAGGGCATCAGAGGCAGATCGTCGCTGCGATCAAGCAGCGAGGGCCAGGTTGTCCTTGGCATTTGAAAGGTTCCGACGGTTGATCACGGAGGTCCATCGGCGCCCTCCGGCACGCTCCTCTCCCTCCGGTACTGACCACGGTCGAGACCGTTTCAGCCCCAGGATGGGGGGATCTTGTTGCGCATCGACGCTGTGAAGTTGTCAAGGTTCAGGGACGGGGATCAGAGTAACGCCCAACTGCGACACCGTGTTCCCGAACGGTCACCGGACGCCCACGGCGGGGTGAACGTTGCCGTACCTACGTGTGTCGGCTCAGCGACCCCGGTGCTTGAGCGCCCGGTCGATCTGGCGCTTCGCGTCACGCTTCTGCAGGTCCCGGCGCTTGTCGGCCACGTTCTTGCCGCGCCCCACCGCGAACTCGAGCTTCGCGCGGCCGTCCTTGAAGTACAGCCGGGTCGGCACGAGGGTCACGCCCTGCGTGCGGACCTCCTGGAAGATCTTGTCGATCTGGTGTCGGTGCAGGAGCAGCTTGCGCGGCCGCACCGGGTCGTGGTTGTTGCGGTTGCCGAAGTCGTACTCGGGGATGTGCGACTGGATCAGCCACGCCTCGCCGTCGTCGATGCGCACGAACGCCTCGTTCAGCGAGCCCTTGCCACCCCGCAGCGACTTGACCTCGGTGCCGGTCAGCACGAGCCCGGCCTCGTAGGTGTCGCCGAGGTGGTAGTCGAAGCGCGCACGCTTGTTCTGGGCGACCAGCTTGGTGCGGTCACCCGACTTCTGCGCGTTCTTGTCAGCCATGGCCGACCGAGGGTAGCGACCCACGGGTGCCAGCCCTGTGGGCGGGTGTCAGCCCTGCTTGAGCTGGCCGCGCACCGCGCCGTCGGGGTGGTCCGACGTGTGGACGTTGACGTAGTGGCCGTCGGTGTCGTCGAGCAGGCCGACGAGGTCCGAGGCGTTGAGCGTCTCGCAGACCGGCGGGGCGGTCGGGTCACCCGCGCCCTCCAGCGACAGCGTGATCACGACGCCGCCGGCCTCCCCGGGCTCGCCGAGGTGGATGTGTGCGGCGGTCACCTCGCTGGACAGGCCCCCGTACGCCAGGCGATAGCAGAGGTCACCGCTGTTCTCCCCGAGGACCACGTAGCCGTCGAAGTGACCCGAGCCGGCATCGTCGCCGGGACCCGGCACCTCGGCAGCGCCGGACAGGTCGGCCACGAGGACGATGTCGGCCGTGTCCGCGCCTTCGAGTGGTTCCGGATCCTGCGTGGGGTCCGGCGTTCCGCTCGGCTCACCCGACTCGGTCGGCGCCGGTGTCGCGGTCTCGGTCGACGTGGCCGTGGGTGCCGGCGTCGCGACATCCGACGGGGGCAGGTCGATCGTCGCGTCATCGGACGTGCACGCGGACAACGCGAGCAGGGTCGCGAGCGAGAGGGCCAGGACGGGACGACGCACGACGGACTCCGGGAAGGCGATGGCCCGACAGCCTAGGTCAGTACCACTCCATCGGGTCCCGCGGGACACCGTCCACGCGGACCTCGTAGTGCAGGTGCGGACCGGTCGACTGCCCCGTCGACCCGACCTCGCCGATCACCTGACCGGCGGTGACGACCTGGCCGTCGCTGACCAGCAGGCGCGACTGGTGCGCGTAGAGGGTCGCGAGCCCACCACCGTGGTCGATGACGACGGCAAGTCCGTAGCCACCCTTCCACCCGGCCTCGATGACGAGGCCCTCGGCCGCGGCGACGATGTCCTGCCCCAGCGGCGCCCCGATGTCCACACCGCTGTGCAGGCGACGCGTTCCGAAGATGGGGTGCGTGCGGTAGCCGTAGCCGGAGCCGGCGGAGCCGTTCGTCGGCCACAGCAACTCCCCCGCGCCCGGCGCCCCGGCGCGCCACCGGCTGTTGGCCAGTTCCTGCGCGATGCGGTCCGACTCGGCCTGGTAGGCCGCGACGAGCTCCGTGTACGTGGCGAGGTCCGACTCGAGCGCGGCGAGCGTGCTGGCGCGCTCGACCCGTTCGGCCTCGACCCGGGCCGTGATCGTGCGGTGGAGGTCGGTCGCCCGGGCAACGGCCTGGCGCGCGCGTTCGGCCGAGGCCTCCTCGGTCGCGAGCTGGTCGCGCAGGCGGTCGATCTCGGTGCGCTCGTGGGCGATCTGGCGTGTCTCGTCCGCGACGCGGTCGATCAGGGACTTGTCGTCCTCGAGGATCGACTCGATGTAGTAACCCGTGCGGACGAACTCGCCGAAGTCCTGGCTCTGGAACAGCACGTCGGCCATCGCCAGCGGCCCGCCGTACATGTAGGTGGCGGCGACCCGGGAGTCGAAACGGGACCGGTCCCCCTCGAGGCGCTCCTGTGACGCACGCAGGTCGTCGGTCACCAGCGCCAGCGAGGCCTCCACCGCCTCGGTGGCGACGCGTGCCTCCTCGAAGATCGTCGTCGCCTCGGCCAGTTCGGCCTCGCGCGCACGCAGCTCGGTCTCCAGGGCGTGGATCTCGAGGTCGAGGGCGGCGACCGTCGCCTGGGCGCTGCCGACCTGCGCGGCGATGCGGGCCTGTTCGGCCTGCGCCTCGTCGAGGTTGTCCTGCGCCTCGTCGAGCTGGTCCTCGAGGTCGGGGTCCTGCGCCCACGCATCCATCCGCGGCGTCACCGCCACCAACAGCGCCACGACGAGCGCCGCGACCCAGGGTCGTGACAGCGCGCGACGCCCGCGGGGCGAGGTCGTGGTCACGTGAGGCACTCCGGATGACGAGGACGAATCGGGTCGACGGTAACAGCCGTCTCGGGCTGTGCGAACGGACCGCGACACGTTGTCCTGATCGACACGGACGTGCGCACGCTTGAACGGACCCGACCGATCACACGTCGAGGAAGCCCCACAGGCCGATGATCGACGACACGACCGAGATGATCACACTCGGGATGAACAGCCACGGCCACACGCCCAGCGCATGCGACGTCCCGATGAACGGCACGAACTGGATCTGGCCCGCCAGCGCATCTGCGGTCCACGGCACGGACGCGATCAGCAGCACCCACGCGACGGCGGCACCGATCAGGCCCGCGATCACACCCTCGACGACGAAGGGCAGGCGGATGTACCAGTTGGACGCCCCGACCAGTTTCATGACCTGGGTCTGGTCCTGGCGGGCGACGGCGGCCACCCGCACGGTGTTCCCGACCAGCAACGTGGCCGCGATCATCTGGATCAGGGCGATCGCCACCGCAGCGATGCGGACCCAGCGCGCCAACGTCAGGAAGCCCTCGAGGATCTCGCGGCTGTCGACGATGTCCTCGACGCCGGGGAACTCCTCGTACTCCTGCTGGATCGCGAGGAACTCCTCGGGGTTGACGAGCTTCACCCGGAACGAGGCCGGGAGGGCGTCGGCGGTCACGCCGCGCGTGAAGTCCTCCTGGCCCTCGAAGCGTTCCAGGAAGCGTTGGTAGGCCTCTTCCTTGGACTCGTAGAAGACCTGCTCGACCAGCGGATTCTCCTCGAGCGCCGTCAGCAGCGAGTCCTGCTGCTCCGGTGTGATCGCCGGACACTGGCGCCCGTCACACAGGAAGATCGACACCTCGATCTTGTCCGTCCAGTCGTCGGTCGCGAGCTCGACCTGCTCACGCAGGAGCACCGACCCGCCGAACAGCGCGAAGGTCACGGTCACCGACAGGATCATCGCCGCCGTCATCGACAGGTTGCGACGAAGGCCGATGACGGCCTCGTTCAGGATGTAGGCCCAGCGTCTCGACATGCGAAGTGCGTCTCCGGGGTTCGCGGGCGGTCAGTCGTACGGTGCTAGTTGGCGTAGCCGTAGACGCCGCGAGACTGGTCGCGGACGAGCTTGCCGTGGGCGAGTTCGACCACACGCTTGCGCATCGTGTCGACGATCTGCTGGTCGTGCGTCGCCATGACGACGGTCGTGCCCGTGCGGTTGATCCGGTCGAGCAGCTTCATGATCTCGACGGAGGTCTGCGGGTCCAGGTTTCCCGTCGGCTCGTCACAGAGCATGATCGGGGGCGCGTTCACGAACGCGCGGGCGATGGACACGCGCTGCTGCTGCCCACCGGACAGCTCGTTCGGCATCGCGTCGGCCTTGGCGGTCAGGTCGACCAGCGCCAGGACCTCGGGCACGCGCTGGGCGATGAGGGAGCCGGGCGCCCCGATCACCTCGAGCGCGAACGCGACGTTCTCGGAGACCGTCTTCTTGGGCAGGAGCTTGAAGTCCTGGAAGACGTAGCCGATCTCGCGCCGCAGGGCCGGGACCTTCCAGCGCTTGAGGGTGCCCAGGTTCTTGCCGGCGACGTGGATCTCGCCGCCGTCCGGGAGGACCTCGCGGGTCAGCAACTTCATGAAGGTCGACTTGCCCGAACCGGACGGGCCGACGACGAACACGAACTCGCCACGACCGACATCGAGGCTGATGTCGTCGAGGGCGACGACCTCGCCGGGCTCGCCCTGCTTGTAGGTCTTCGTGACGTTCACCAGTGAGATCACGGGGCGACCAGTGGGGTGTCGGGGGACGTGACTGCGGACGAGCGCGAGGCTACCACCGGCCCCGTGCACGCCCTCGGAGCCGACGACCGTCCGGCCGGGGCCGCCTCAGCGAGCGCGCAGTTCGTCGACGACCTCGGCCACGCCGTCCTGGTTCGCGTAGTCGGCCAGGAGTCCGGCGATGGCGTCGACCGTGAGCACGTCGACCTCGACGCGTGCAGGCACTGCGTCCTCGTCGACGGACCCGGCCAGCTCCTCGTCGTCACCGAACTGCTCGAGGAACAGGGCGTAGGCCCGCTCGGGCGAGACGTATTCGTACGAGGCCACACGCGGGTCGGCGTCCAGGGTCGCGAGGATCGCCTCCTCGACGTCCGCCGACGGTCGCGGGCAGTCGATGTCGGAGCAGAACACCAAGGTGACGTGCGGGCCACGTGGGATCGTCGTGGTGCCGTCGACGGGCGCGACCGACGGCTGCAGGGAGTCCGGCGTCGACGAGGACCCGGGGGCGCCGTTGTCACTGCCACCCGCGGTCACCACGACCGCGGCGACGGTGGCGAGCATCGCCGCCACGAGCAGGATCGCGATGGTCCGGACGTTGCGCCTCATGCCGACTCGGCTCGTTCGGCGGCACGACGACGCAGCTCCGCCTCGATGAACTCGTCGAGGTCGTTGCCGTCGAGCACGGCCTGCGGGTTGCCGGACTCGTGCTCGGTCCGCAGGTCCTTCACCATCTGGTAGGGGTGCAGGACGTAGCTGCGGATCTGGGAGCCGAAGCCGACGTTCTGGCGGCCACCCCGCAGTTCGTCGAGCTCCTCCGCCCGCTTCTGGCGTTCGAGCTCGGCCAGCTTGGCCTTCAGGACGCGCAGTGCCGCCGCCTTGTTCTGGTGCTGCGACTTCTCGTTCTGGCAGGACACCACGATCCCCGTGGGGATGTGCGTGATGCGGACCGCGGAGTCGGTCGTGTTGACGCTCTGGCCGCCGGGGCCGGACGAGCGGTAGACATCGACCCGCATGTCCTCCTCGGGGACCTCGACCTCCTCGTCGACCTCCGGGAGCATCGGCACGACGTCGACCAGGGCGAACGAGGTCTGACGCCGCGCGTTGCCGTCGAAGGGCGAGATCCGGACGAGCCGGTGCACGCCGTGCTCGGTGGACAGCAGCCCGTAGGCGTCCGAACCCCGGATCTCGAAGCTGGCCGACTTGAGGCCGGCCTCTTCGCCGTAGGACTGGTCGAACACGTCGAACTCGAAGCCACGGTCCTCGGCCCAGCGCAGGTACATGCGCTGCAGCATCTGGGCCCAGTCCATGGCGTCGACGCCGCCCTCCCCAGCCTTGATCGACACGATCGCGTCGGAGTTGTCGTGCTCGCCGGACAGCAGCGTGGCGACCACGACCTTGTCGAGG
>JBFJMP010000012.1:0-15355 GCA_041633895.1 Nitriliruptoraceae bacterium | reverse complement strand
GTTGTAGTTGATCAGGCTGACCTCTTCGATCGCGACGGCCGAGGCGTAGGTCAGCGCGGTCCCGCGGGTGTCGTTGCGGTACCAGTTGTTGAGGAACGTCAGGGTCGTGTCGCCGTAGTGGACGACCGCCGACTCGACGTCGCGGGCGTATGCCTGCACCTCAGCACGGTCGAGGTCCTCGATCGTGAGGTCACGGGTCTTGCCCGCCGCGGCGTAGTTCTGGGCCACGAGTGCGGACAGCCCCGACGTGGAGAAGTTCGGGTTGGTCTTGCCGAGGCGGAACGGTCCCCACTCGGGATGGCCGTACGCGGCCCAGCCCTCCTCGGAGCGCGCGAGCTCGAGGATGTCGGACCATCCGATGGGCTCCTCGGGGTGACCGAGGGCCTCGGCCATCGGCTGGGGCATGGCGATGACGAGGGGGGTCTGCATGAACGGGCGTGAGTCGCCGACGATGGGGGCCTCGCCGGCCTCGCTGAGGCGCTGGTTGACGACCGCGCCCCATGCCGCGGAGGCGGGCGACCACACGACGGGGCGCGGGCCCTCGATGTTCTCGTCCCAGGTGCCGGACAGCAGCTGGGCCGCGCCGCCCGACGCCTTCGACTGGACGCGGACGAACACGCACTCCCCGTCGACCTGGGCCCGGTCGGTGCCGTTGAACTCCTGCGCGAGGTCACGCATCAGGTCGATCTTCTCGCTGGACACGGCCATGTCCACGACGATGCAGTCGCCGGGGTCCGCGTCGATGCCGACCGTGTCCCGCTCGTCGGGGAACACCACGTCGTCCGACGTGCAGGCTCCGAGCAGCAGCGCCGCCACGCCGAGGAGGGCCGCAACCCTCGTGAACCGGTCCATCCGTTCCCCTGTCCGTCCTGCGTTCGAGAGCCAACGATAGGCGAGCCCGCCGTCAGCGGATCCGTTCCCACCGCAGGATCAGGGCCTCGAGCTGCCCGCCGTCGAAGGCGACGGCGGCATCGGTCACCTGGTCGAGCGCGCCCCCGGCCCCGTTCGTCCCCGGGTCGAGGTCCCACCGCCGCTCCCCCAGCAGCCGCGCCACCTCGTCCGCGACGACCCCGGGCGTTCCGCTGGAACCCGCGACGACGACCCGCACGGCGACCTCGGGCGCGACGGGACGCACCTCGAGGGCCACCGCGCGGGTGCCCGCGCGGTCGATCGTGTCCAGCGCCTCGGCGGCAGTGGTGCCGACGACGTCATAGCTCCCGGTGCCGAACACGATCATGTCCGTGAGCACCGACCCCGACGGCGGGTCGAAGTCCGGCACCGCCTGTTCCAGTCGTGCGAACCACGTCGCGAAACCGGACTCGTCGAGCGCGCGGGTGGACAGGACGGTGGAGTCGAGGCGTCCCGCAGCGGCCTGGGCGGCCACCAGCAGGCCCACCACGGAGCGGTCGAGCCCGGCGTGGCCGGGGCGCACGTCGCCCCAGGACGAGGGGCCACCGACGGCCGACCACGCGCCCCCGGCGGCGTCGCCGACGCACGACCAGTCCGCAGCACCGCAGGCCTCGTCGAGCACGGCGAGGCGATCCGCGAACCCGACCATCACGAGCGGACTGCTGGCGACGACATCGCTCGTCTGGAGCAGGGGCGCGCGTCCCGACCGGTCGCGCGCGGCCTCCACGACGTCGACCAGCGCCTGCGCGGTCACCCACGTTGCCGCGGCATCGGCGCTCTGCAGGTCCCGTGCGGTGTCCACGCCGTCCGCGCTCGTGACGTCCCAGGCATCACCGAGGGCGCGGGCGAGGTCGTCGCAGATCCGCAGCTCCGTCGCGCACACCACGGTCCCGGGTTCGACCGGTGCATCCGGCGTGGCTCCCCGCCCGTCCGCGACGGGGTCGTCCCCGCCCCGGACGACGAACGCCCCGACGATGAGCCCGACGGCGAGGACGAGGGCCCCGACCCGGATCGCGATGGCTCCTACGCTCATGCGGGCTCCGGCGCACGGGACGGGACCGTCGACTGCGCCCACAGCCCGGCCACGGCGAGCACGGCAACCGCGCGCGTCACCGGATGGACGGGCAGGAGCAGGATCGCCGTGAGGACGTACAGGGCGAGGGCCCACCGAGGGCCGTCCGAGCGCGCCATCGCGATGGCCCCGATGGCCGGCACCAGCAGGACGAGCTCGTACGGCAGGGCATGGGCGGCGGTCACGATGAGCGCGAGGCTGGCGACGACGAACTGGTCACGCACGTCGGGCAGCCGCCGGACCGCCATGACGGCGACGAGTCCCAACGCGGCCGCGACGAGCAGGCCGATGATCTCGCCCGTCGGCTCGCCGATGCGCCCGCGGAGGTACTCCACGAGCGAGACGCTCAGTTCGGTGTTGAAGATCTTGTTCCCCCGGTTCGTGACCTGCACGATGCCATCCCACCACGTCTGCACCCAGTCGGCGCCGTAGACGGCCGCCGTGGCGGCCCACAGGGCGACTCCGGGGACGAGGCTGGCAAGTGCGGCCCGCCACCACCCGGCCACGAGCAACAGCCCCGCGACCGGCAACGCGAACTGCGGTTTGTACCAGAGCAGGCCGAGGATCAGCCCGGCCCGCCACGGATCGCCCAACTGCAGGCGCCGGTAGCCCAGCCCGAGGACGAGCAGGGTGATGGTCCCGTTCTGGGCCCCCGTGTACGACCGGAACGCGGCCGGCAGCGTCAGGACCCCGAGCAGCCCGACCCGGCGCCAGTCCGGGGACCGGACGCCGAGGACGTCCATGGCCGCGACCGCCGCCCAGATGGCCGCCCCCGCCAACAGGGCCATGTAGACGACGTAGCCACCGAGGAACGACAGGAGCGTGAACGGCACGAACAGGGCCGCGAGGATGGGCGGGTACGCGAACGGCGCGAAGTCGCCGTCGAGGTACGGCCCCATCGCCTCGCGTTGCGCCGCCACGTCGAGCACCAGTGCGGGGTCCTCGACGAACAGGTGACCGGCGGCGTGGAAGGGAGGCCAGTCGCCACCCACACGCCCTCCGGTGACCGTGTCGATCCCGTCAGCGCTCAGGACGACGATCGCCACGCTTGCGGCCATCGCCAGGGCCGTGACCACGCCGAACCGGGTCAGCCGTGCTGGTGTGAGGACGGGCACCCCCGACGGCGCAGGTCCTGCCTCCCGGGCGCGCTCCGTGGTCATGCCTCGATGGTCGGCCGGGTCGAGGGAACCGCCGGGATGTCCTCGACCAGCAGGGTGACCAGGTCGTCGTCGGACGGGTCGTCGAGGGCGACCAGTCGCGACGCCTGCACGGCGATCGCCGCCTCGAACAGGTTGCGTGCCAACCGGCCGTTGCCGAAGCCACGATCGCGCTCGACGTCCGCGAACCGCTCGGCGACCACCTCGTCGACGCCGTCGCCGAGTTCGTAGTGGTTCTTCTTCGCGATCAAGCCGAAGATGACCGCGAGTTCGACGTCGCTGTAGTCCGGGAAGTGCAACGTCTTGGGGAACCGCGAGGACAGGCCCGGGTTGGCGGCGATGAAGGCCGACATCTCCGTCGGGTAGCCGGCGGCGATGACGACGACACGTTCGCGGTGGTCCTCCATGAACTTCACGAGCGTGTCGATGGCCTCGCGCCCGAAGTCGTTCTCGCTGCCGCGGGCAAGCGCGTACGCCTCGTCGACGAGCAACATGCCGTCGAGGGCCGTCTCGATCACCTTGCGCGTCCGCTCTGCGGTCTGGCCGACGTAGCCAGCGACGAGTGCCGATCGGTCCGTCTCGACCAGATGGCCTCGCTCGACCACGCCGAGCGAGCGGTAGATCTGGGCCAGCAGCCGGGCGACCGTCGTCTTGCCCGTTCCCGGGTTGCCCGTGAACACGAGGTGGCGCGAGCCGTTCGTGGCGGGCAGACCGCGCTCCTCGCGGAGTCGTTGCACGGTCAGGAGGTTCGTGATCAGCGTGACCTCCTCCTTGACCGGCTCGAGCCCGACCAGCTCGTCCAACTCGGCCAGCAGCTCCTCGACCGGCCGCGCCGGCGGCAGTTCCTCGGCGTCATCCGCCGTCTCGGTGTCGGCCTCCGCGCCCCTGGTGGAACCGGGACGGGCATCACCGGACGACACCCCCGCCGCCCCTGTCGGCGGGGTGCGGATGACGTCCGCCGGGGCGAGGCCGTCGCGCACGCGCTGCTGGGCCGTGGCCAGGGCCTCGGGTGCGAGGCCGAAGAACGACGCCGGCGGCCGCGGGACCTCGCGGGCCTGGATCGTCCCCAGCAGCATCGTGCGGTAGACGGCGATCGCGTCGAGTTCGGCCTGCGACGTGTGCACGTCGATGGACGCGACCATGTGGGCCAGGTCGAGCGCCACGCGGTAGTACGCCCAGGAGCGCGTCCCGCCGTCCCGGGCATCCGCGTCGGCGAGCAGTTCGAACACCGGCGTCGGGTGCCGCAGTTGCGCACGGCGTCCGCTGAAGAGCCCCGAACTGCGCAGCTGGTCCGGCGACGACGCGAGCAGGCTCCCGTCCTGCAACGGGCCGATCGCACGCAGGTACGCCCGCAGCTCGTCGTCGGTGTGCAGGCCGTCGGCGTCGATGCAGGCAGCGAGCAGGTCCGCGGCCTCGGTCACGGCGTCGCGCGTCGCGTCCTCGTGCGCCTGGTCCTCGGCGGTGCCGGCCGCACGGGCGAGACCCGCCAAGGCGGGGGCGACGACGGCGACGAAACGCTCGACCGGCCCGACGAGTGCGTCAGACATGGCCGCGACGCAGCGGGCTCAGGCGCGCGGTGCGCTCAGGGTTCGACATCGTCCGCAAGATCCTCGACGGGCGGGCAGGCACAGACCAGGTTGCGGTCACCGTAGGCGTTGTCGACCCGCGAGACGGGCGGGAAGTACTTGTCGGCCCGCAGGGACGCCGTCGGGAAGGCCGCGTCCTCGCGCGAGTACGGGTGCTCCCACGCGTCGGCGACGAGGTCCTCCGCCGTGTGCGGGGCGTGCCGCAGGGGGCTGTCCTCCGCTGCCCAGCGCCCGGAGGCGACGTCGTCCGCCTCGCCCCGGATCGCCAGCATCGCGTCCACGAAGCGGTCGAGCTCGTCGAGCGGCTCGGACTCGGTCGGTTCGACCATCAGGGTGCCGGCCACCGGGAAGGACATCGTCGGTGCGTGGAAGCCGTAGTCGATGAGGCGCTTGGCGATGTCCGAGTTGCTGACCCCGGTGTCCTTCTCGAGGGCACGCACGTCGAGGATGCACTCGTGCGCGACGCGGCCCTTCGCGCCCGTGTAGAGCACGTCGTAGGCCCCGTCGAGGCGCGCCGCGAGGTAGTTCGCGTGCAGGATCGCCGACCGGGTCGCGTGGCGCAGGCCCGACGCGCCCATGAGCCGGATGTAGGCCCACGAGATCGTCAGGATCCCGGCACTGCCCCACGGCGCGGCGGACACCGGGCCGGGCGAGGTCGCCGGCCCTGCGTCGTCCACCAGCGGGTGGTTCGGGAGGAACGGGGCGAGGTGCGCCCGGACGCCGATCGGGCCGACGCCCGGTCCCCCGCCGCCGTGCGGGATGCAGAACGTCTTGTGCAGGTTCAGGTGCGAGACGTCGGCCCCGAAGCGACCGGGTCGGGCGAGCCCGACGAGCGCGTTGAGGTTCGCCCCGTCGAGGTAGACCTGACCGCCGCCGTCGTGCACGAGGGCGCAGATCTCGCCGATCGCCTCCTCGTAGACACCGTGCGTCGACGGGTACGTGACCATCAACGCCGCGAGGTCGTCGCGGTGCGTGTCGATCTTCGCCCGCAGGTCGTCGACGTCGACGTTGCCGTCGTCGTCGCACCGGACCACGATGACGCGCATGCCGGCCATGACCGCGCTGGCCGCGTTGGTGCCGTGGGCGGATGCCGGGATGAGGCAGACCGTGCGGTGGTCGTCCCCGTTGGCCAGGTGGTAGGCGCGGATGGCGAGCAGCCCCGCCAACTCGCCCTGTGAGCCGGCGTTCGGCTGGACGGACACGGCGTCGTAGCCGGTGATGCTGGCCAGCCAGGCCTCGAGGTCACGGATGATCGCGCGGGTGCCGTCGGCGTCACCCGCCGGAGCGAAGGGGTGCAGGTCGGCGAACTCGGGCCACGTGACGGCAGCCATCTCGGTGGCCGCGTTCAACTTCATCGTGCAGGAGCCCAGCGGGATCATCGACCGATCGAGCGCGATGTCGCGGTCGGCGAGGCGCCGCAGCTCGCGCATCATCGCGGTCTCGGACCGGAAGCTGTGGAACACCGGATGCGTCAGGAACGCCGACGTGCGCATCAGGCCGGACGGGATGCCGTCCGCAGCCGCGCCGTCCGCACCGGCGACGTCCACGTCCTTGGCGCCGAACGCCCGGGCCACCTCGGCCACGTCCGCGATCGTCGTCGTCTCGTCGAACGTCACCCCGACGTGGGTCGCGTCGACCGGTCGCAGGTCGTAGCCGGCGGCACGGGCGGCCGCGATGGTCGCTGCGGCGTCCGCGACCTCGACGGTGAGGGTGTCGAAGAACGTGTCGTTCACGACCGTGTGACCGGCCGCCGACACGAGGTGGGCGAGTACCGAGACGGAACGATGGACGCGTCGGGCGATCTGGCGCAGGCCGTCGGGGCCGTGGTACTGGGCGTACAGGGCCGCGACCACCGCCAGGAGCACCTGCGACGTGCAGATGTTGGACGTGGCCTTCTCGCGCCGGATGTGCTGCTCGCGGGTCTGCAGCGCGAGGCGCAGGGCACGTCGCCCGGCTGCGTCGACGGACACCCCGACCAGGCGCCCCGGCAACGCTCGGCGCGCGGATTCGCGCACGGCCATGAACGCCGCGTGCGGGCCACCGAAGAGCATCGGCACGCCGAAGCGCTGGGACGAGCCCACGACGACGTCCGCGCCCTGCTCCCCCGGCGGCGTCACGAGCGTGCAGGCCAGCAGGTCCGTCGACACGACGACCTGCGCGTCGCGCTCGTGGAGGGCGGCGATGAGCGCGCGGTCGTCCGGGACGGCGCCCGACGACGTGGGCTGTTGCAGCATGACCGCGTACACGTCGTCACCCAGGCCGTCCACGTCGCCGCGGACGTCGCGCACCTCGACGGTGATGCCCATGGCCTCGCCGCGCGTGCGGACGACGGCGACGGTCTGGGGATGCACGTCGGCGTCGAGGACGAAGGTCGTTCGCTCGGTGCGGTCGAGGCGCAGGCACAGGGTCATCGCCTCGGCGACGGCGGTCGCTTCGTCCAGCAGCGAGGCGTTCGCGATGTCCATGCCCGTCAGGTCGCTGACCATCGTCTGGAAGTTCAGCAGGACCTCGAGGCGCCCCTGCGAGATCTCGGGCTGGTACGGGGTGTAGGCCGTGTACCAGGCCGGGTTCTCCAGCACGTTCCGCTGGATGACCGGTGGGGTGATCGTGCCGTGGTAGCCGAGGCCGATGCAGGACCGGTGCGGGGCGTTGCGGTCCGCGAGCGCCCGCAGTTCCGCGAGCACGGCCGCCTCGCTGGCCGGCTCCGGCAGGCCGGGCAGGTCCAGGTCGACGATCGACGACGGGACGGCCTGGTCGAGCAGTTCGTCGAGGTCGGCGCAGCCGAGCACCTCCAGCATCGCAGCCTGGTCGGCGGCGGTGGTCCCGACGTGGCGACGGACGAAGCCCGCATCGTCCTGCAGGTCACTGAGCGGGATGGACACGTCGTCTCCGGTTGGACGCGGGCGCGTTGGCCGCATCGAACCACTGCACATGGCCGACGGCCAACATGCCCACCTACCCTGCGCGCCAACCGCCACACAGGTCAGGAGCACCGTGCGCATCGGCGTCCACGTCCCGGCAGACGACCCCTTGGCTGCAGCCGTCGAACGCGGCGCCGAGGCGATCCAGCTGTTCCTGTCGCCCCCGCAGTCGTTCGCCAAGCCTGCGCCCCGCGACGACGCCGCCGAGCTCGCGGCCTCGGAGATCCCGGTCTACGTCCATGCGTCGTACCGGATCAACGTGGCCACGACGAACAACCGGGTCCGGCACCCGTCGCGCTCGAACCTCACGAACGCCGTGCGGGCCGCGGAGGCGATCGGCGCAGCTGGCGTGGTCGTCCACGGCGGTCACGTCGGCGACGACGACGACCCCGATGACGGCTTCCGCAACTGGCGGACGACACTCGACCGCCTGGAGTCCAGCGTCCCGATCCTCATCGAGAACACGGCAGGCGGCGAGAACGCCATGGCCCGCGAGATCGACCGCATCGCGCGCCTCTGGGACGCGCTGGACGGCACCACCACACCGTTCGGGCTCTGCCTCGACACGTGCCACCTGCATGCCGCCGGGGAGGCCCTGGTCGCCGGCGTCGAACGCCTCGTCGCCGTCACGGGCGGGATCAGCCTCGTCCACCTGAACGACTCGCGCGACGAGGCGGGATCGGGGCGCGACCGCCACGAGAACCTCGGTGCCGGTCAGGTGGAGGACGATGCCCTGGTCGAGGTCGTCCGACTCGCCGCCACCGACGTCGTCTGCGAGACGCCGGGTGACGCCGAGCAGCACCGGGCCGACCTCGCGTGGATCCGCGAGCGCCTCGCCCCCTGACGAGGGCTGGCGTCAGGCCACGACAGGCCGTTTCGCTGGCAGCCTCACCGGCGGGACGCAACGGCACGACGGCCGGCTGCGCTGCTTCGGTCGGGAACGCCGTGACCTCACCGCGCAGCTCGTCGACGACCGGGCCGAGCGCGATGGCGAACACGCCCTGACCACGCTGGAGCAGGTCGATGACCTGGGCGTTGTCGTCGACCATGAAGACCGACGTGCCGTCGGACACGAGCGTGACGTCGGCGGGCGAACGCCCCCGCGAACTGAGTTCGTCGATGGCCAGGCGGACGCGCTGCAGGGACACGCCGGTGTCGACGAGGCGCTTCACCACGCGGAGGCGCACGATGTCGTCGAACGCGTACAGGCGCTGCGTCCCGCTGCCCTCGGCCTGCTGCACCGACGGCTGCACGAGGTCCGTGCGCGCCCAGTAGTCCAGCTGGCGGTACGTGATGCCCACGATCTTGCACACGGCGGGTCCGCGATAGCCCTGGGTCGCGTCGTCGGCTGCACCGACGTCGAGCCGCAGTTGGCCGGAACCCACCGACTCCTGGTCGGCCGTCATGTCCACCTCGTGGTCCGCTCGTCACTGGCACTTCACCGAGCCGCGATGCGGCTCCCGGGGCCCCACTGCCGTGACGATCGACGCCGGGTCTGCCAACCCGTTGTCGTCGCGTGCCTCGCGGCTCACAGCACTGGAACTACAGGCAGGCTACGACGCCGACGTTCCCGGGTCAACGAGGGTCCACGGTTTTCCACAACCCTGAAGTGCGCCTTGAGGGTTGTGGACCTATCGGGAGGCCCGCAACTCTCGATGCCGACTTGAGGGTTGTGCTGACTGCCCCAGAACCTGCCAGAACGGCCCAGTACGGCCGTCTGCGTGCTACTGCTCGCGGAAGTCCTCGGGCGTGACCGTGTCGAGGAACTCCCGGAACTCGCGGACGGCGTCCTCCGGGTCCCCGGACTGCTCGCCGCGCTCTTCGTCGTCGTCCATCTCGATCCCGGCCTCCTCGAGGACCGACTCGGCCCCCAGCAGGGGCACGTCGTCGAGGCGCGTGGCGATCGCGATGGCATCCGACGGTCGTGCGGACACCACGGCGGTGCCGCCCGCGTGACGCAGGTGGAGTTCGGCGAAGAAGGTTCCCCCCTCGAGGTCGGTCACGTGCACCGCCTCGAGGGTCATGCCGGTGGCCTCGATCATGTCCACGATCAGGTCGTGGGTCAGGGGCCGCTGGGTCTCGACCCCCTGGAGGGCGAAGGCGATCGCCGTCGCCTCGACCGCGCCGATCCAGATCGGCAGGTAGCGCGAACCGTCGCGTTCCTTGAGCAGCACGATCGGCTGGTTCGCTGGCAACTCGACCCGGACGCCGACGAGTTCGAGTTCGATCACCTGGGACGCTCCATGTCGAGACGTCCGGCAGGCTAGCCCAGCCCCTCGACTGCCGTGGACGGCGTGGGCCACGCATTCACGATGTGGGCCTGACGCATCCCACGGTGCACGGCGGCGGCGAGGCGGGCCCCGAGGCCGGTGCTGCCGGACACCGCGGGCGTGGACAGCCGCGCGTTGGCGACCTCGTCGTCCCCGATCCGCAGCACCCACGTCTCACCGCCGTCGCGGACCTCCAGCGCGCCGACCACGCGGGCACCCGACGGCGCCCACACGGTGGCTGGGCCGTCGAGGACCGGCAGCGCTCCCCCGGGCACGCTGACGGCGAGTGGTCCTGTCACCAACCGGTCCAGCGCCTCCTGGGCGTGGTCGAGCAGCCCGGCAGCCTCGCTGAAGCGGTCCTCGTCGACCCGTGCACCGAGCACGACGGCCACCAGGTCGGCATCGCCGGCACGCGCCGTCGCCACGAGGCTCCACCCCGCGGCGTCGGTGTAGCCGGTCTTGAGGCCGGTGGCGCCCGGGTAGGTACCCAGCAGGAGGTTGCGGTTCTCCATCTCGTGCTGCCCGGGCAGCGCCACGCTCGGCTTGGCCGCGGCCGCCCGGATGACCTCGTTCTCGCGCGCCGCGCGAGCGATCACGGCGAGGTCCCGCGCCGACAGGAGGTTCACGTCGTCGAGTCCCGTCGGGTCCCCGATCGTGGCGCCCATCAGGCCGAGGTCCGCCGCCTTCAACTCCATCATGGCCACGAAGCCGGCGATGTCGCCTCCGGCGGCGACGGCCAGTGCACGTGCCGCGTCGTTGCCCGACCGCACGAGGACGGCGTCGACGAGGTCACGCACCGTCCACGTCATGCCAGGTGCGAGGCCGACACCGGCGCCGCCGATCGCCACCTCGTCCCCGACGGTGACGGGCGCGTCGAGGTCCAGGACGTCCAGCGCCGTCAGGACGGTGAGCAGCTTGATGGTCGAGGCCACCGGTCGTCGCAGGTCCGCGTCACGTGCGGCCAGGACCTGACCGCTGTCGGCGTCCATCAGGATGTAGGCCACCGCGGTGGCTGACGGGGCGGCCGGCCAGTCCGCGGGTACCTCGTCGATCCACGTGGCGACGCCGGCCACGTCCCCGTCGTGCGTGCCCGCCCCCTGCTGCGCGACAGCCGGGGCGCCGATGGCGAGCACGGAGCAGCATCCCAGCGCCCCGAGGGCGCGGCGCAACCGCGTCACGGGCGCAGCAGGTCGCGCAGTCGGCGGCCGAGGAGTTCGCGGTGCAGTTGGGCGCCCCGCTCCCCGAGGCGTTCCATGCGGTCCTGGGCCTCCGAGCGCGACTCGGGGTTGCGCTGGCGCATCAGCGGGGACACGAGCTGTTCCAGGAGCGCGACCTGACGGTCGGCGAACTGGGCGAACATGCGCAGGTGACGCGGTTCCAGACCGGACTCGACCAGGTCGGCGATGACCCGTGCGGTCCGCAGGTCGGCGCTGTCGAAGTGCTGGGTGGCGGGGAGCAGCCCGTTCTCGGACAGGGCGACGACGGTCGCCTCGTCCAGGCCCGAGGCCTCGGCCAGCTCCCGCGGACTCATGACGACGTCGGTGGCCGGCGGTGCCAGCAGCGACGTCCCGGTCACGGGGATGTCGTCGTCACCACGGATGACGGCCAGCTCGTCGGCCGTCGGCTTCGTGCCGGGGGTCTCGACGGGCAGGCCCTCGTCGAGCCGAGCCAACTCGTCCTTGATGACCTTGAGGGGCAGGTAGCGGTCCCGCTGCGCGCGCAGGACGTACCGCAGGCGATCGATGTCGCCCTCTGCGAACTTGCGGTATCCCGACTCCGTGCGATCCGGGTTGATCAGGCCCTCCGCTTCGAGGAAGCGGATCTTCGAGATCGTGATGTCGTCGAACTCGGACTTCAAGCGGTTGAGCACCTCGCCGATCGAGTGGCTCACGTGGCCTCCGGACCGAGGTACATCAGGCGGAACCGTCCGACCTGGATCTCGTCGCCGGTCGTCAGCACATGCGCGTCCACGCGGTCCTGCCCGACGTAGGTCCCGTTGAGCGACCCCAGGTCTCGCAACTCGAGGCGATCGCCCTCACGGCGGATCTCGACGTGGTTCCGCGACACGGTCACGTCGTCGAGGAACAGGTTCGCGTCCGGGTGGCGACCGATGGTCGTGACATCACGATCGAGCAGGAACCTGGTCCCGGGGGCCGGTCCACGCACGACGACCAGCATGGCGACACCGGGCATCGACGACGGCAGGTCCGCTGGCACTACCGGATCCACGTCGACGGGGATGGCCGCCGTCGTGTCCGTGTGGCCGGTCTCGATGACCGGCAGGCCACAGTTGGGACAGAAGTGCGCGTCAGACGGCAGTTCGTCACCGCACTGGCTGCAGAACACGCGCACGTCCCCCCGAGTCTCGACGTCAGGTCGAGACTCGATGCTAGCGCCCCGCAGACCCGGTTGGACCGCGAGGTCTGACGGCGTCAGCCCGTGGTGTGGGCGCGGTACGCGTCGACATCGAGCAGGCCGTCCACCTGGGTCGGCTCGCTGGGACGGATGGTGACCATCCAGCCCTCACCGTACGGATCCTCGTTGATCAGTTCGGGGCGCTCCTCGAGTGCCTCGTTGCGGGCCTCGACGGTCCCGGACAGCGGCGCGAACAGGTCGGAGACCGACTTGTGGGACTCCACCTCGCCCAGTGCCTGACCGGCCTCCACCTCGGCTCCCGGCGCCGGCAGGTCGACGTAGACGACATCGCCGAGCTCCGTCTGCGCGAAGTCCGTGATCCCGATGCGCACGAGGTCACCCTCGCTGCGAACCCACTCGTGATCCGACGTGTACTTCAGATCGCTCGGCGTCTCACCAGCCACGCGTTCGTGCCTCCCATGATGGCGGTCGGGGGTGACCGACGACCGAGCCTAGTCGTCAGGCGGGCACGTCGGAGGACTCGTCGGCTCCGAACACGATTCGCGCGTACTGCACGGCGACGAGGTAGTAGAGCGCGACGGCCACGGCCATCCCCGTCATGCCGATCCACCACAGCGCGGCCTGCGGGTCGTCGGCGCTCCCGACGATCCCAGCGGCCAGCAGCGGGACGAACGACCACATCATGCCGAAGGTCGCCGACTTGCCCAGGCGGGTCACCGGCGGCGGCGACACACCGCGCCCCATCATCACCAGGCCCACGACCAGGAACACGACATCGCGGGCGACGACGGCCACGATCGGCCACCACGGCAGCAGGCCCGACACGGCAGCCCCGATGCCGATCGTGCCGATGAAGAACCGGTCCGAGATCGGGTCCAGCAGCTGGCCCAGGCGCGAGACCTGGTCGAACTTGCGGGCGACGTAGCCGTCGAGGAAGTCGGTCGCCCCGAAGATCCACCCGATGACCAACGCCCGACCGAAGCGGCCGTCGACGAGGTCGAGGTACAGGAACGGCAGGATGCACAAACGTGCGACCGACATGAGGTTCGGCACCGTGAAGACCCGGTTGTGGGCTTCCTCGGTGCCGTCCCCGCCGAGATCGAAGAGCCGCATGCGGTCTCCTGAACTCTGTCGGTCGAACGTTGGTGGTGGTCGGGCTGGCCGGACTTGAACCGGCGACCCCTCGCCCCCCAGACGAGTGCGCTACCTGACTGCGCCACAGCCCGGTACGACCGAGGTTCCGGCCGCGTTGCGACCGACGTTCCGGCCGCGAGCGGTGCACGCTACCCCATGGGGACCAGATCCAGCCAATCCCCCATCGTGGCGTGCGCCGCGACGACGTTCAGCCGCCCTTCCCGGGGGCGCGCCCACCGGATGCCCGGTCGTCGACGGCCACGGGAACGCCCTCGAACCCGTAGGTCTCGCGCAGTTCCCGCTCGATGTAGCGGCGGTACGCCGGCGGCAACGGGCGGTTCGTGAACGCGATGAAGCGCGGCGGCGCGGTCTCGGCCTGGGTGATGTACCGGACCCGCAGGATGCGACCGGCCCGGGTCGGCGGCGGGGTCTTCTGGATGATGCGCTCGAGGAACTCGTTGAGCTCGCGGGTCGTCACACGTTGGTGGTACGACGCCCAGACCTCGCGCAGGGTCGGCATGAGCCGTCGCACCCCGCGCCCTGTCAGCGCCGACACGTTGACGCGCGGTGCCCACTTCGCGAAGTGCAGGAGCCGGTCCAGTTCGCGCTCGAGGTCGCCCCGACGCTGGTCGTCCATCCGGTCCCACTGGTTGACGACCAGCACGACGCCGCGACCCGCATCCCGCAGGAGGGCGGCCAGGCGCTGTTCCTGCTCCCCCAGTTCACGCGAGCCGTCGATCACGAACAGGACGAGGTCGGCGCCCTCGATGGCCGCGCGCGTGCGGTCCACCGAGTAGAGCTCGGTGTCCTCACCGTGGCGGTACTTGCGCCGCATCCCCGCGGTGTCGACGAACACCCACGGTTCCCCGTCCATCGACACCATGGTGTCGATGGCGTCGCGGGTCGTGTGGGGGACGTCGTCGACGATCGACCGTTCCTCGCCGAGCAGCCGGTTGAACAGCGAGGACTTCCCGACGTTCGGACGACCGACGATGGCCACACGCGGGACGGGCTTCACCTCGTCGGCCGCGATGGGTGCGGGCGGCAGCACCTCGAGGGCGAGGTCCAACAGGTCGCCGACG
Source organism: Nitriliruptoraceae bacterium (assembly GCA_041633895.1). GTDB lineage: Bacteria > Actinomycetota > Nitriliruptoria > Nitriliruptorales > Nitriliruptoraceae > JBFJMP01. The sequence continues at coordinate 848 of JBFJMP010000012.1, read as the reverse complement.
CCACGCCCATGTCGGGCCGACACCGGGTGTGCCGTCCCGAGGCCCAGCCCGTAGAGGTCGTGGACGAGCTGTTCCTGCTTGTCCGAGTCCGCCTTGTTCGCGACGAGCAGGACGGGCTTGCCGCCACGGCGCAGCTGGCGGGCGTAGCGCTCGTCGTCCTCCAACGCACCGAGGGTGACGTCGACCACGAAGAGCACCGCGTCGGCGGTCGCGACCGCCGCCTCGGCCTGTTCGACGATGCGGGCGGCCATGCCCTCGGCGCCGTGCTCCCAACCCCCGGTGTCGACGACGATGAACTGGCGGCCGTTCCACTCCGCGATGTGTTCGGTGCGGTCACGGGTGACGCCGGGACGTTCCTCCACGATGGCGACCCGGCGGCCGAGGATGCGGTTCAGGAGCGTGGACTTGCCCACGTTGGGACGCCCCACGATGGCCAGGCGGGGCAGCTTCGCGCGGCTGCGCAACGGCGCCTCGGCGACGGCCTCGTCGACCTTGGCCGCGATGCGCTCCACGACCTCGTCGACCGACATGCCGTCGGTCACGAGTTCCCAGGCGTCGTCCGCCTGCATCAGGGGCGCGACCTCACGCCCGCTGTCGCGCTCGTCGCGCTCGGCCATGGTCGCGCGGACCTCGTCGACGTCGACGCCCAGTTGCTCGGCGCGACGACGCGCCCGCTCGTCGACGGACGCGGTCAGGAACACCTTCAGGTCCGCGTGGGGGAGCACGACGGTGCCGATGTCACGGCCCTCGACGACACCACCCGCGGCCGCGGCCGTGCGCTGCAGCGGCGTCATCGCGTCGCGCACGTCGGCATGGCCGGACACGCGCGAGACGAGGTCGCTGACGCG
>JBFJMP010000011.1:0-15464 GCA_041633895.1 Nitriliruptoraceae bacterium | reverse complement strand
GAGCTCCAGATCGGCGACGAGATCTGGCTGTCGACCCCGGTCGGTGACTTCCGCTACGTCGCCGTGGCCTCGCCGACCGACGGTGAGTGCCGCGCGACGGCCACGGCGGCCTGCGTGACCACGCCCCGGGACTGGTCGGTCATCGCCCCGACCTCCGAGGCCGTCCTGACGCTGACCACCTGCCACCCCAAGGGCTCGGCTGCCGAACGCCTCGTCGTGCGTGCGCAGCTGGTGGACACGCATCCGCAGGGCACCTACACCCAGCTCCGTGACCAGGGCGAGATCGGCGCGCTGCGCTGAGCCCGCTGCGGCGCCGCAGGGCCCACGACGGTACGGGCCCCGCGGACCGTAGGCTCCCCGCGTGCACCGACAACTCGCCCTCCTGCTGCTCGCGGTCCTCACCGCGACGGCTTGCGGTGCCGGCCCACCGGACCACGTCCGCATCGGCGTCGTCGCACCGCTGACCGGGCCCCGCGCCGCGATCGGCCAGCAGCTGTCGCTCGGTGCCGAGATGGCCATCGCCGACATCAACGCCGAGGGCGGCCTGCTCGGACAGGACGTCGAGCTCGTCCTCCTCGACGACGCGGACCTCGCGTCGGTGCCGGGGCAGTTGGCGGACCTCGCTGAGCGCGCCCACGTGTCGGCCGTGATCGGGCCGGAGTCGCCGGGGGTCCTGCTCGGCTCGCGGTCGCCACTGACCCGGCGTGAGGTCCCTGCGCTGCTCGCCTCGGCGTTCGCGGGCGACCTCGACGAGGCCGCCAGCTTCGTCGCCCGCACGATCCCGTCCGCCGCGACGCAGGCCCGGGCGCTGGGACGCTGGCTGGCCGAGGACCGCCGCATCGACCGCGCGGCGATCCTGATCGCCGATGCCGTGGAGGGCGACCTCGCCCGCCCCGAGCTCGAGGACGCCCTGCGCGCCGAGGGCGTGGACGTGGTGGCCACGGTGTCCGCGGACGGGGCCGCCGCCGACCTGCGCCCCGCCGTGGCCGCCCTGCGGGACCAGGCGCGCGCGGACGACGGGACGGGCGACCTCGCGGTCCTGCTGTGGGGCCAGCCGACCGCCGCGGCCCGCGCCACCGTGGCCGTCCGAGAACTCGGGTGGGACGTGCAGTTGGCCGTGCCGGCATCGTCGTTCATCGGCGAGTTCCGCACGCTGGCCGGCGCGGCGACCGAGGGCGTCGTGCTCGTGTTCCCGTTCGACTGGGGCTGGTTCTCGAGCGACCTCGTCCCGTGGATGATCCGCTACAACGCGCGCTTCGGCCTCGGCCTGCTGTCGCAACTCGACACCCTCGTCATCGACGTCCCGGTGATCGCCATCGCGTCCTACGACGCCGTCCGTGTGGTGGGCGAGGCCGTCACCGCCGCGGACTCGCGTGAGCCGGCAGCGGTGGCGGCGGCGTTGCAGACCGGGACGTTCGAGGGGCTGCTCGCGGACTACGACCTGTCCGAGCGCGAGGCATGGTCACCCGACGACCTGTACGTCGGGCGGTTCCACGAGTTCGCCCTCACGTTCGACGTCGACCCGCGGCTGGACCTCGACCAGCAACGAACGTTCTGGGATGCCCAGGTGTCGCTGGACCTGTTCGCCGAGGGCCAGACGCCACCGGCGATCCAGGCGATCATCGATCGCATCCTCGGTGAGCGCGCCGGCGACCCGCCGGTCTACCGCCCGCCGCTGCCGCCGCCCGGCATCGTGGGGCGTCCGTGAACGGCTTGGGTGGCGACGTCATCGGCACGGGGCTGGCGCTGGCCACGGCCTACGCCGTGGTCGGCGTGGCCGTCGCCCTGGTCGCGGCCGCCACGCGCACCCTGTTCCTGGCGGTCGGGGCGATCGCCACCGCGGGCCTCACGGCCGCCCTCGTGCTGGGCGTGACCGACGTGACGGGGGTGCCCGGGCCCGTGGCGTTCGCCGTCGGCGTGCTGGGTGCGGCGGTGCTGGCGGGGGCGCTCGGCCCGTTCGTGCTGTCCCGTCGCAGTCCCGTCGGGTGGCTGGTCGGGTTCGTCGTCGCGGCCGGGGTCGTCGAGGCGCTGGTGGCGCGGACCTTCGGGGCGCGGACGATCCGGCCGGACCCGCTGTTGGAACTCCCCGGCGTCGGTCCCGTCGCCACCGCGGTCGTCATCGGGGTACCCGTCGCCCTGGGCGCGGCGTGGGTGGTGGAGCGGTCGCGGTGGGGGCACCGCGTGCGCATCGTCGGCAGTTCCCCGGCGTCGGCGGAGCACGCCGGGTGGCACGTCCTGGGCGTGCGAAGCGCCGCGTTGGCCGCAGCGGGTGGATTGGCCACCGTCGCCGCGGCACTGGCGGCCCCGGTGGTCGCGCTGGGACCGGCCCAGTCAGCAGGACTGACCGTCCGTGGCATCGCCGCAGCGGCCTTGCTCGGTCGGAGCAGTCCGGCCTGGGCGTTGCCGGGAGGGCTCGCCCTGGGGATCGCGGAGGCTGTCGGCCAACGCGTGTGGCCGGAGGCCGGTGGCGAGGTGGCCGTCGCCGTGCTCGTGGTGGGCGTGCTCGCCGTCCGCGGGGCGGAGTCGGCGCGCGGGTGGGGCCGGGCGTGGTGACGCGCGGACGGGCCAGCTGGGTCATCGCGACCGCGGTCGCCGTGATGGCCGTGGCCTTGGTCCCGCCCACGACGGCCGGGGCAATGGCCCGGCTGGCGACCTGGATCGTGATGGCCACAGGCGCGGCGGCCCTCGTCGGACGCACGCGCGCGGTCGACCTCGCGTCGCCGGTGGCCGTGGTGGCCGGGGCATACGCGGGAGGCGTCGCCCTGGCCCTGGGGGGCGTGCCACCGGCCGTTGGGCTCGTCGTCGGCCCCCTCGCCGGGGCCGTGTCGGGTGCCGCTTCGGGCGCGCTGGTGGGTCGCGTCGGCTGGCGCCTGGCCGCCCTGCCGACGCTGTCAGCCGCCCTCGCGGTCCTTGCCGTGGTGCGCACGTGGGGTTCGGCCGGCGGTGTCGCGGGCTACCACGCGGTTCCGTTCCTGACGTCGGGGGAGCGGGTCGACGCCGTGGTCGTCGTGGCCCTGGCGAGCGTCGCCCTGGCCGCGGTCACGGCGTGGTGGGGCACGCGCGCGGCCGCCGGGGCCGCGGTCTCGACCCACGGTCGTGACGTCGCGATGTCCCTCGGCGTGCGCCCCGTCGCGGCCGTCGCCGCGGCCGGCGCGGTCGGTGGGGCCGCCCTCGGGTTGGCCGGTGTCATGCAGGCGTGGGTCGGTGGGTCGGTGTCCCCCGGGTCGTACGGGCTCGGCCTGGCGGCGTCGCTGGCGCTGGCGGCGGCGATCGGTGGCCGGCCGCCGTTGGGACCCGCCATCGGGGCCCTGATCCTGTGGGGGCCGTCGATCGTCTGGCCGCTCGCGCCGGTCGTCGGTGACGGCCCGCCGCTGCTGACCACGGGGATCGTCGGCCTGCTGGTGCTCGCGGCACGGCGGGGTCGGCCGCTGTTCGACCGGCCAGCCGCGCCGACGCCGACCGCCGCAGCGCCGGTCGCCTGGCACGCCCCGCCAGCCGTCGCGGACCGGGGGGACGACGACCCCGTCATGACGGTGGCCGGAGGACCCCGTCACGGACCGTTCGAGGTGCGTCCGGGTGAGGTCGTCGCCGTCGTGGGTGCCAACGGTGCGGGCAAGTCGACGCTGCTGGCGGAGCTGTCCGGCCATCGCCCCGGCGGGGCGGCGGTCACGTTGGCCGGCGCCCCGGCGCCTCGCCGCGCGACCTCGCGCGCCCGACTCGGCCTGGCGCGCACGTGGCAACGGCCACCCGACGTCGACCCACGCGACCTCGTCGCCATGCACCCGCTGTCCGGACTCGCCCGCGACGTACGTGACCGGCTGGGCGGAATCGGTGAGCCCGAGGTCGCACAGCTCGTCGCCGCCCTCGCCGGACAGCCCCTCCTCCTGCTGCTCGACGAACCCCTGACCGGGTACCCGGCGGACACCGTCGGCGACGTCGTTCGGCACGTGGCTGCGGCCGGTACCGCCGTGGTGCTCGTCGATCATCGCCCCGAGGTCGTCGCGCACGCCGATCACGTCGTCACGGTTCGCGCCGCCGACACGCGTGGGGACGCCGGTCCTGAACGGGAACGCGCTCCCGCCCTCGACGTGGTGGGGCGACGTCCAGCACGTACGGACAGGCCGCGGGTCGAGGTCGCCGGCAGCCCGGGACTGGTCGTGTCCGCAGGCGAGGTCGTTGCCGTCGACCCGAGTGCCGCCGTCGTGGGATCGCTGGTGGGGCGGCCGGACAGCGGGGCGCTGCTCGTCGACGGCCACCCCGTGCGTGGCCCCGGCCACGGCCCGCGGGCCCGACGTGGCCTCGCCGTCGTGCAGGACGCACCGGTCGCGGCGGACGTGTCGGTGCTCGGCCACCTGGTCGCGATGGTCGGGTGGCGCCGGGCACGCGGCCTGCTGGCAACCGCTCCGTTGCTCGCCGAGCGTGGCGCCGATCCGGCGGGCGTCCTGTCGGGCGGGGAACGACGCATCCTCGACTGGCTCCGGGCGATCGCGCTCACGCCCGCAGCCGTCGTGCTCGACGGGGCGACGGCCGGGCTCGACGCAGCCGGCGTCGCCTGGTGCACCGAGGTCGTCGCCGGCTGGGTGCGAGACGGGGTCGCGGTGGTCGTCGTGGCCGACCGGTCCGAGGAGCGTGCGTGGACCGCGCTGTCGATCTCGGGGCGTGACGACCACACAGAGTGATCGTTTGTACCATCGTGGACGATCAGCGGGCCCGACCAGCAGGGGAACGGGCCCCGAATGAGGTGACAGGCGTGCGTAGTCGAATCCCAGGCCGATGGACGGGCGTGTTCGGCATCGTGGTCGTGCTCGGCCTCGCGGTGCCCACGGCGGCCTCCGCCGCGGGGTCGGCGACGGTGACGACGCCGGCAGCCAACGCGCCCCTGTCCGCGACGACGCCCATCGAGGTGTCGGTCAGCGGCTCCAGCGGCATGTTCGGCGGCAACCACCGCGTCCAGGTCCGCCTCGGCCGCCTCGACCAGACCGCCGTGCCCGGGACGGCGGTCGTCGACCTGGCCTGCACCGGCGGCAACTGCGGCGGTGACAGCACCTGGGGCGGCGTGAACTTCAACCCCGTGACGCTCTCGCCGTTCCTGAACACGACGACCTGCAACGGCGGCTACCTGCTCCAGACCCGCGTCGACGAGGGCAGCTGGACCAGCCACCCCATCCACGTGCGGCTGCCCGCCCCGGCGCCGACTGCGGTCAGCGCCTCCGGCGACGTCACCAGCGCGGCGATCGAGTGGACCCCGGCCACGGGCGCCGACCTCGTCGGCCAGGTCATCCAGCGCCGCCCTGAGGGTGGTTCCTGGCAGCAGGTCGCCCAGCTCGGCACCCAGGCCGCCTCGTGGACCGACGGTGACGCACCGACGGGCTCCGTCCAGTACCGCGTCAGCACCACACGCCCCGATGGCCTCGTGAACGGCACCCCGGCGTCGCCGTGCGCCGACACGGCCCCCGACCTCGTCACGTGGTCGGCTCCGGCCAGCACCACGGTCACGGCCGAGCCCGAGCCCAGCGCGTCCCCGACCACACCGACTCGTCCCCGCCCGACCCCCTCGGAAGACGGCGGCCAGCCCTCGACCGGTGACGGCGGCGCCGAGCAGCCGACCGACGGGGCGACCGACGGCGGCAGCGGCACCGACGGCGGCACGGACGGCGGGACCGACGGTGGCAGCGAGTCGCCCACGGACGGCGGCAGCGGCGAGCCCACCGACAACCCCACGACGTCCGGCCCCGTGACCCGGCGCGCCGGCGACCGCGTGGCCCCGCCGTCGGCGGCCGACCCCGCTGCCCGTCCGCAGGTCGCCCTGCCGTCCCTGCCGCGTGACGAGTCCAGTGAGGACGACGACACGGACGAGGAGCTGTTCTACGGCGAGGGCGGTCCCTTCTCGGAGGAGCTCGACTTCGGCGGCCTCGGCCAGCCCGATGAGGGCCCCGACGACTTCGGGCCCGAGACCCAGGTCGTGCGGATCCCCGGCGCCCTGCAGTCCGTGCTGGGCACCGAGCTCGAGGTCAAGCGCATCGTCGAGCCGCTCGCCCTCGGGATGCTGTTGCTGACCGTGGCACTGCACCTGCGGCGTTGGACCCGGGCTGGCGCGATCGACTGAACCGGTCGGACCCGCCCTATCCGGGGTCGGCTGGCGCGTGGGACAGCAACAGGTCCAGCAAGACGACCGCGCCGTCCTTGTCCAGTGGCTCGTTGCCGTTGCCGCACTTGGGTGACTGCACGCAGGACGGGCATCCCGAGGTGCAGCCGCACTCGGCGATCGCGGCCCGCGTGGCGGTGAGGTGCTCGGCGAGGCGCAGGTACGAGCGCTCCGCCAGCCCGGCTCCGCCCGCGTAGCCGTCATAGACGAACACGGTGGGTCGGCCGGTGTCGCCGTGGCGTGCCGTCGACACCCCGCCGATGTCCCAGCGGTCACACAGGGCGATCAGGGGGAGCAGGCCGATCGCCGCGTGCTCCGCCGCGTGCAGGCTGCCGGGGACGCGTGCCGGGGGGATGCCGACGTCGTCGAGCAGGGCGTCCGTCAGCACGTACCAGACGGCCACCGTCGTCAGGTGTTGGGGCGGCAGGTCGAGTGGCACGTGGGTGATCACCTCGCTGGAGCCGAGGCGCAGCACGTCGTAGCCGACGACCTGGTTCGTGACCTCGACCCGACCCAGCCGCACCTCGATCGGACCCCACGCCATCGCGCGCTGCTCGTCCAGGATCCGGATGTCGGTGTCGGACCGCGGCCGGGTCGTGTGGTGGATGTCGTGGACGGGCATGGCGACGGCGATGCCGCGCTCGAGGTCCAGCGTCCCGATCTCGTACTGGTCGCCCTGGTGGAGGTAGATCGCCCCGTCGTGCACCTGGCTGGGGGCGCGCCCCTCGTCCACCGTCCCGATCAGCGCCCCCGTCTCGCCATCCACGATGCGGATGTCGGTGCCGCCGGCCGAGCGGATGTCGACGCCGCTGGACGGGCGTTGCCGCGAGGTCCAGTGGAAGCGGCCGCCCCGTTCCCGCAGGCGACCCTCGTCCGCGTCGGCCTCGATCAGGCCGACGGCCCCGGCGCCGAACCAGCGTTCGGCGGACTCGCGGTCGATCGGCGACTCGTGGGCGGCGCACTCGAGGTGGGGCAGCAGCAGGTAGGGGTTCGTCGGGTCGATGATCGCGTCCTCGGCATCCCGATGCAGCAGCTGCTCCGGGTGGTGGACGAGGAACTGGTCCAGCGGGTCGTCGCCGGCGACCAGGACGCCGACGGCCGAGCCGCCGGTCCGCCCCGCACGGCCGAGTCGTTGCCAGAAGCGGGCGATGGTCCCCGGGTAGCCGGCCAGCACGACGGCGTCGAGGCCAGCCACGTCGATGCCGAGCTCGAGCGCCTCGGTGGCGGCGAGGCCGACGATCTTCCCGGCGCGCAGGTCCTCCTCGAGCTGCCGGCGTTCGCGGGGGAGGTAGCCCGCGCGGTACGTCCGCACGCCCGCTGCCCGGTCGGGGTCGTCGAGCCGGTCGCGGGCGAAGGATGCGATCAGCTCGGCGGCCTTGCGGGATCGGGTGAACACCAGGGTCTGGACCTCGGCCGCGACGAACGACGACAGCAGGTCCGACGTCTCGCGCAACAGCGACCGGCGCGCGCCGGCGTCGGGGTCGGTGAACGGCGGCTGCCACAGGGCGAGGTCCAGGGGGCCGCGCGGGGCGCCGTCCACGGTGACGGCCGTCACCGGCTCGCCGACGAGTGCCGTGGCGTGTTCGGCCGGGTTGCCGATCGTTGCCGACGCGAGCAGGAACTGCGGCTCGGCGCCGTAGCGCTCCGCCAGACGGCGGAGGCGGCGCAGGATCAGCGCGACGTGGGAGCCGAACACACCACGTGCCACGTGCGCCTCGTCCACGATGACGAACGCCAGGCGGTGCAGCAGGTCGGCCCAGCGCGCGTGGCCGGGCAGCAGCGAGTGGTGCAGCAGGTCGGGGTTGGTCAGGATCCAGTTGGCGGTGCGCCGGATGGCGTCCCGCTCCGTGCGGTCCGTGTCCCCGTCGAGCACGGCGGCGCGGACCTGCGGCAGGCGCAGGTCCCGGATGCTGCGCAGCTGGTCGCGGGCGAGGGCCTTGGTCGGGGCGAGGTAGAGCGCGCTGGAGGTCGGGTCCTGCAGGATCGCCTCGACCACGGGCAGGTGGTACGCGAGGGACTTCCCCGACGCCGTGCCCGTGGCGACGACGACATGGCGTCCCTGTGCCGCGAGGTCGCGCACGGCGGCCTGGTGCTCGTACAGGCTGTCGATCCCGAGGACGTCGACGAGGCGGGACCGCAGCAGTTCCGGGAGGTCGTCCGGCAGGTCGACCCGACGGGCGGCCCGTGCCGGGATCCGCTCGAGGTGGACGAGGCCCTCGTCCTCGTCATGCGCCCCGTCCACGCCGCTGCCGTGGCGCGCATCGTTCGCCGTGCCCCCCGACGCCGACGAACGGGCGACGAGGTCGAGGACGTCACGGGGATCGAGCGAGGCGTCAGCCCTCGTCGTCGGTGGCAGGTTCGTCGGCGGACTCGTCGAACACGGACAGGCGGCCGTCGGTGCGGACGTCCTCCATGATCGCGTAGGCGCTGTTGGCGAGACGGTAGATGGCGGCGTCGCCGGCGAAGCCGTTGCTGCCGGGCATGGTCACAGCTGCCACGTTGGCCGGGTCGATGCGCAGGGCGAGGGCGCCCAGTCGGATCATCTGGTCGGCCGAGATCGAGGACACGGTGTGCTGACGCAGGATCGCCGCGAAGTCGATGAGGCGGGACGGAGACGTCGTGTCGTCGATCAGTTCGCGGTGCATCGCCATGAGGACGTTGGCCTGGCCGGTCGAACGGCCCACGTCCCCGTCGGGGCGTGAGTGCCGGTCGCGGGTGTAGGCGAGCGCCTTCCAGCCCGTCAGGCGCTGGTAGCCAGGCTGCAGGTCGGTCTGCGACGCGTTGTCCAGGAGGCGTTGCTCGACGTCGAGGTGCACGCCACCGAACGCGTCGACGCCGATGATCATGGCGTCGAAGCCGGTGACGATCCAGTCGTCGATCGTGATCCCGGTCAGGTCCTCCATGGTGCCGACGGCGTTCTCGGCACCCCGGGTCAGCATGGCGTTGATCTTCGTCGTCCCGAAGCCACGCACCGGCACGTACGCGTCACGCGGGAACGACATGATCGACACGTGTTCCTGCTCGGCGTCGACGACGAGCAGGTGGATCGCGTCGGCCCGGCCGTTGAGGACGGTCCCCGAACGCGGCGGTCCCTGGTCCGACCCGAGGACCAGCAGGGCGTAGATCCCGTCGTCGTCCACGACGGGGGCGGCGACCCAGCCCTCCGTGGCGGACAGACTGGCGGTCAGGCCGACGACCATCGCCAGCGTGAGGACGAGGATGCGGACGGGGCGACGACGACGGCTCATGCGGCGTCCTCCGGGGCGGAGGCATCGCCGGTCGGGTCCTCGGGTCCGAACAGGATCAGCTTCGGTGCGCCGTCGGCGTCGATGGTGAAGACCATCCCGGCCGAGGACGTGGTGCCGTCGTGATGGGTCACCTCGACGTGGACCGCGATCATCTCGGGGCCACCGTCGTGGTAGGTGTTGAAGTGGTACCGGGCGGCGGCCACGGGGGCGTCCGTGTCCGCCAGTCCCGTGGTGATGACCGCGCGTTCTGGCCCGACCCCCTCGAGGTCGTCGGCGAGGACGCGGTTCAGCGTCCCCCCGCCCTGACGCTGGAGGCGGTCGAGGTGGCCGTCCAGCCAGTCGCCGATCGCGAGCACGGCGTTGTCCACGGCCTCCTGCTCGACGGGCACCGGTTCGCCGAGTCCCAGCAGCGCCGGGTTGGACGTCGAGGTCACGGTGACGATGCGCTCGCCGGCGACCGGCGTGAGCTCGATAGTTGGACTCGGCGAAGGGCTCTCGGTCGCTGCGACGACGGGCTCGTCGCCCGAGGTGCAGGCGCCCAGCAGCACGCAGGCAGCCGCCAGCACGGCGGCGGTACGGGCGGGTGGCACGAGTGTCGTCTCCGCTGTCGAACGCGGGCCGACGGTACCAGCGGCCCGGAGTGCGTCTTCGCGCAGGGATGGCCATGTGGCGGGGGCGCGCAGCACCTTGAGTCGGCGTGGGTCGCGCCGAGTTGAGGACTAGGCTCCGGCTGTCTGACGGGAGTGGTTCGTGGAGCTCGACAAGCGCACGCTGATCAGCGTTGCTGCGTACGACGAGCACGCTCGCGAGTACCAGGAGGCGTTCCGCCTGCGCCGTCCGATCGCGGACGTGCGTCGGTTCGCGGACCTCGCCGAGCCCGGCTGCCTCGTGCTCGACGCGGGGTGTGGGCCGGCGAACGACCTGCGCCTGCTGGCCGATGCCGGCGTCCATCCGGTCGGGGTGGACCTGTCCATGGGGGCCCTGCGCTACGCCCGGATGCTGCTGCCTCGGCATCCGTTGGTCCGCACGCCGATGCACGACCTGCCCTTCCGCCCCGGGGCGTTCGGCGGCCTGTGGTTGTCGTCCGCGTTCACCCACCTGCCCCGCGCGCAGTGGCGCCCGACGTTCGAGCACCTGCTCGAACACATGCCCGCCGGGCCGGTCTACTTCTCGTGCTATCGCGGTGAGGCCGACCTCGAACCCGTCGACGACCAGGTCCTCGGGACGATCCACCGGTCCCAGGCGATGGAGGGCGAGGTCGAGGCGATGCTGGCCAGCCACGGGCTGCGCGATGTCCGCGTCGAGGTCCGGGGTGACCCGATCGTGGATCGCCGCCGCCCGTGGGTCGTTGCCCTCGGCATCCGATGAGCGTGCACTCGCGTCGCGTCCGGTCCGTCGCGGTCGTCTGGTTCGCGGCCGGGCTGGCCCTGACCAGCGCCGCCCTGCTGCTGGCGTTCGCCGACGAACGCATCGGCGTCGAGCTTCTCCTCGGGCCCATCGCGTTGGTCGTCGCGTGGCGGCTCTGGCTGGTCGGTTGCACGGTCGACGAGCACGGGATCGAGGCGGTCGGGCTGCGCACCCGGCGGCGCGTCATGTGGAGCGCCCTCGACGCGGTCGAGGTCACGCCAGGGTCGGCGTGGGGGGTGCCGCTGCGGGTCGTCCCGCGGGGCACCGACGTCTCCTGTCCCATCGAACCGACGTGGGGGCTGTCCCGCAGCCGGCGTGCGGACCTGCTCACGGTCGTCGGTGACCACGCGGGGCGTCACGGCGTGGACCTGCGCAGCCCCGACGCCTGACCGTTCTCAGGACCTTCTCAGGTTGTCCGCCCACGATGATCGTGTGGCCGGCGACCGGCCGCGGCTGACCGCGAGTGAAGGAGACCCGATGAAGACCACGACCCGCCGCACCCTGGCCACCGCTGGCGCCGTGGGCGTCCTCGGTGCCGCGTTCGCCCTCCCCGCGATCGCCCACGACGAAGAACGTGCCGCCGAGCGCGCCGAGCGCGTCGCGGAACACCAGGAGGCCTTCGCCGAAGCGCTGGCCGACAAGCTCGGACTCGACGCCGACACGGTTGCCGCCGCCATCGACGAGGTGCGTGACGAGTTCGCGGCAGAACGCCGCGAGCAGCGCCTCGCCGAGCTCGAGGAGCGCCTGGCCGAGCGTGTGGCCAGCGGCGACATCTCCCAGGAGCTCGCCGACGAGATGCTCGAGCACGCCGAGGAGGGCGAGTTCCCGTTCGCCCGCGGCGTCCGCCGCGGCCTCGGCCACCGCGTTGGACCGCTCGGCGGCTGATCGTCCCCGTGGTCGTCCGCCGGGCCCTGGCGGGTCCGGCGGGGTCGCCCCTGCCTACGCTCTCCACAGGAGGCCCGCACATGAAGGTTCTGGTCGTCGATGACGATCGCGCCGTCCGCGAGTCCATCGCCCGCGCCCTCGTCGTCAACGACTACGAGGTCGAGGTGGCGGCGGACGGCATGGCTGCGCTGCGAGCCGTGGACGCGGGCGACGTCGATGCCCTCGTGCTCGACGTGATGATGCCGGGGGTCGACGGCTTCGGCGTCGTCCGACGCCTCCGTCAGGACGGGCGCGACGTACCGGTCCTGCTCCTGACCGCGAGGGATGCGGTGGACGACCGGGTGACGGGCCTCGACGTCGGTGCCGACGACTACCTCGTGAAGCCCTTTGCCCTGGACGAGCTCTTGGCGCGCCTGCGGGCGCTCCTGCGACGCAGTCATGGCGACGTGTCGGAGGCCGACGGCGAGGTCCTGCGCTTCGGGGACCTCCACGTCGACCTTGGGGCCATGGTCGTGCGCCGTGGTGACCGCGACATCGACCTGACCCGCACCGAGTTCGACCTGCTCGCGACCTTCATGCGCAACCCCAACCGCGTGCTCACGCGCGACGTGCTGCACGACCGCGTCTGGGGGTACGACGCCTCGACCGGGTCGAACACACTCGAGGTCTACGTCGGCTACCTGCGTCGCAAGTTGGAGGCGGCTGGCGAGCCCCGGCTGATCCAGACCGTGCGGGGATTCGGCTACGCCCTGCGTGACGGGACCGGGCCCTCATGACCCTGCGTGGACGGATCGCGGCCACAGCGGCCATGGCGGTCGCCGTGGCCCTTGTGCTGGCGTTCGCGAGCCTCTACGTCGCCACCCGTCGCACCCTGGTCGGCAACGTCGACGATGCCCTGCTGGAGGTGACACGCGACTTCCGTGCCTTCGAGGTCCTTCCGGGCACCGGCGCGTTCGGCATCCGGACGGGGCAGTTCGGCGCCGCCGGGGGCTACGTCCAGGGCGTCCGCGCCGACGGGCAGGTGCTCGCCGGACGTGACGGTGATCGCCTCCCGGTCGACGAACGCACGATCAGCGTCGCGCGGGGCGAGTCCGAGGCCTACCTGTCGACCGTCGTCGTGGACGGCCTGCCGCTGCGAGTCCTCACCGCCCCGACCCGCTTCGACGTGGCGATCCAGGTGGCGCGACCACTCGACGAGGTCGAGGCGTCGTTGGCCGACCTGCGACGCCAACTCGTGGTGTTCGGCGTCATCGGCGTGGGACTCGCATCGCTGATGGGCCTGTACGTGTCACGCCGCGCGGTGCGCCCCGTCGACGAGCTGACCGGCATGGCCGAGGAGGTCGCCGCCACACGGGACCTCTCCCGGCGCATCCAGGTCGACGGCACGGACGAGATCGCCCGCCTCGCGACGACGTTCAACGGGATGCTGTCGTCGCTGGAACAGGCGCGGCAGGCCCAGGAACAGCTCGTCGCCGATGCGTCACACGAACTCCGGACGCCGCTGACGAGCCTGCGTACGAACATCGAGGTGCTCGAGCACGTGGACCGCCTCGACGAGTCGACGCGCCGCGCGCTGCTCGACGACGTCGTCGTGCAGCTCGACGAGTTCGGTCGCCTGGTCGGGGCGCTGGTCGAGCTGGCACGCGGGGACCAGCTGGCGCGAGGCGCGGTGGCGGTCCGCCTCGACGACCTCGTCGAACAGGCCGTCGACCGCATCCGTGCCTTCGCGCCCGACGGGGTCACGATCACCCTGCAGTCCACGCCGACGACGGTGCTGGCCGAGGCGGACCGCGTGGACCGCGCCGTCGCGAACCTCGTCGACAACGCCGTCAAGTACGGGGGCGGAACGATCAGCGTCGAGGTTGCCGACGGGCGCGTCGTCGTCACCGACGACGGCCCCGGTGTCCCGGTGGAGCACCGTGCGCAGGTCTTCGAGCGCTTCTTCCGCGCCCCTGACGCCCGTTCCGCGCCGGGGTCCGGGCTCGGGCTGTCGATCGTCGCGCAGGTCGCGGCATCGCACGGGGGCACGGTCACGGTGGACGACGTGCCCGGAGGAGGGGCGCGCTTCACCCTGGCATTGCCGACCGTCGAGCCGACCGAGGGCGCGGGCTGACGTCGGGCGGGGTCGGTCAGTCGGCGTGTTCCGACAGGACGCGGCGCAGCACCTTGCCGGTGGGGTTGCGCGGCAGCTCGTCGAGGAACACCACGTCGCGCGGCACCTTGTAGCGGGCGAGGTTGGACTTCACGAGCGCCTTGACGCCCTCCTCGTCGAGGCTCGCCCCATCGACACGCACGACGAACGCGCGCAGGCGCTGCCCGTACTCGTCGTCGGGCACGCCGATCACGGCCGCCTCACGGACGTCGTCGTGGTCGCTGATCAGGTCCTCGACCTCGCGCGGGAAGACGTTCTCGCCGCCGGACACGATCATGTCGTCGGCGCGGCCCGACACGTGCAGGCAGCCGTGGTCGTCGAAGTACCCGACGTCGCCCGTCGCCATCAGCCCGTCGATGGCGTCCTTGGTGCCACCGCCGGTGTAGCCCTCGAACAGGCTGGCCGTCTTGACGTAGATCCGGCCGGTGCCGCCCTGCTCGGTGACGGGCGCGTCGTGTTCGTCGAACAGGATGACGGTCGTCCCCGGAGGAGGTGTGCCCGCCGTACCCGGTGCCCGCCGCAGGTCCGACGGTGTCGCGATCGTCGCCGCCGTGACCTCGGTGGAGCCGTAGAGGTTGTAGAGCACGTCCCCGAACGCGTCCATGGCGCGCGTCGCCAGTTCGCCCGGCAGGGCCGAGCCGCTGGAGGCGATCACGCGCAGGGAGCTGGTGTCGTGGGCGGCGCGCAGGTTCGCGCCCGCGTCCAGGATCCGGCGCAGGATCACCGGGACGACCACGAGGGCGTCGGCGGCGTGGCGCTCGACGTCGGCCAGCACGACCTCGGGATCGAAGCGGCGACGCAGCACCATGGTCCCCGCCAGCGCCAGTTGCAGGCCCATGTGCAGGAACCCCCACCCGTGGAACACGGGGGGCACGATGACGGAGACGCCCCCGGCGCGCAGTGGGATCATGGCGAGGATCGAGGCACCGGTCTCGACCGAGCCGTGCGAGCCGCGCTGGGCCCCCTTGGGGGTGCCGGTCGTGCCGGACGTCAGGATGACGAACCGCACCATCTGGTCCGGCGCGGCCACGGGGCGGTCGTCGGTCGATGCGACGAGGGTGTCGACCGTGGTCAGCTCGGACGGCTCGTCGTGCCACGACACGTAGACCGGCAGGTCCGGCGCGGCGCTGGCCAGCATGTCGGCGAACTCGGCGTCGGCGATCACGTGCGTCGGTGCCTCGCGAGCCAGCACGTCGCGCAGTTGGGGTGCGGCGAACTCGGTGTTGAGGAACAGCAGTCGGGCGCCCAGTTTGCCGCCGGCCAGCAGCGCCTCGGGGAAACCACGGTGGTTGCGACACATGACCGCGAGCCCATCACCGGCGGCGAACCCCCGCTGCTGCAGGGCACGCGCCAGGGCGTTCGTGCGCCGGTCCAGCTCGGCGTAGGTGATCGTGCCCGCGTCATCGATCACGGCGGGGCGGTCGGGGGCGCGCTGGGCCGACAGCATCCAGCCGGTGACCGGCGAGACGCCGTGGGTCAGCACGACCTTGCCCATGGCCGGCAGGCGCGTGGGGCGGACGTCGGTCAGCGCCCCGGTCGCCGCGACCGTGCGCAGCATCTGCAGGTTGGAGGCGATGGCGTCGGCGGCGTGCTCGGCACCACGGCGGATGCGATCGACGGGGGAGGG
>JBFJMP010000010.1:0-15783 GCA_041633895.1 Nitriliruptoraceae bacterium | reverse complement strand
TACTACGGGCATCTGCTGCTCGAGGACTCGCCGATCACGGGCAACCGCATGACCGTCAACTCCGGCGGCTACGGCGGTGGTCTCTACGCCGAGTACGCGTCCGTGGTCGCGTCGGGGACGACCCGCTTCACGGACAACCGGACGGCGCATGGCGACGGCGCGGCAGACCTGTACGGCGGTGGGATCTACGGCTACTACGGGAGCCTGCAGTTCACCGGTACGGCGACCGACCCGATCGAGGTCGAGGACAACGTCCTCACGGCCGGGGCGTCCGGCAGCTACGGCGGTGGCGTGTACCTGGACAACGCCGGCCTCGAGGGCTCGCACGTCGCGATCACGGGCAACGAGATCCGTGGGACCAACAGTGCCTACGGTGGCGGCGTCTACAACTACTACGGGTCGCTGCGCCTGTCGGACACGTCGATCACGGAGAACGTCACCGGCACGGGTGACAGCACCAGTGGGTACGGCGGCGGCGTCTACTCCGAGTACGGGTCGAACCTGTTCGAGCGGGTCCACCTCGACGACAACTCCGCCACGCAGGACGGCGGCGGCTACTCCGGCACGTACTCGAACCTCACGTTGCGGGACAGCACGGTCGCTCGAAACGTCGCCCGGAACCCCGAGGACGCCAGCGACAACACGTACGGCGGCGGGCTGTCCATGGACGATGACTACGGCACCATCCTCATCGAGGGGAGCACGATCGAGGACAACGTCGCGACCTACCAGGGCGGGGGGATCCTCCTCTACGACTCGCCGCTGACGATCCGCGACTCGGTGGTACGCAACAACCGCGTCGAGAGCCCCGCCGGCGACAACGAGGACGTGTACGGCGGCGGCATCTCGACCGAGTACTGCTGCAGCGCCCTGATCATCGAACGCACGCTGTTCGAGGGCAACTCGGCGGTGGCCGACGACACGGTCGAGGGTGGGGCCATCCACGCCTACCAGAGCGCGGTCCACGTCGAGGACTCCACCTTCATCGACAACGTGGCCCGCTCGCGCCACACTGCCGACGACACCGAGGGCGGCCTCGGCGGTGCGATCTTCCTCGACAACGACGACTCGCCGCTCGAGGTGCACCGGTCGTTGTTCGTGGGCAACCGCGCCCTCGGTGGTGGCGGTGCGGGTGGTGCCGTGTACGGCGATGACGGTGCGCAGGCCGTGCTGACCAACACGACGTTGTCGGACAACGACGCGACGCACGCAGGCGGCGCGGTCTACCTCGAGGACGCCTCGGTCCTGCGGTCGACGCAGTCCTCGTTCGTCGGCAACTCGACCGAGGCCGCGACCTCCGGCGGCGCGATCGCGATCGAGACCGACACGGGCACTCCCCACGCGGCGCTGCGTGGCACGCTGTTCGAGGGCAACACGGCGAACGGCGTCGCGGACTCGTGCGGTGGCGACCCGGTGACCTCCAACGGGTACAACCTGTCGGATGACGACACGTGCGGGCTGGATGTGTCGAGCGACCAGGAGGACACCGTCGCGGACACGCTCGGCCTGGCCGCCAACGGCGGGCCGACGATGACCCACGCGCTGCCCGCGACCTCCTCGGCCGTCGACGCCGGCGGTGCGGACTGCACCGACCTGAGTGGGGTGCTCGCGAACACGGTTGACCAGCGTGGTGCCGGTCGGCCCGTCGACGGTGACGGTGACGCGACGGTCGCCTGCGACGTGGGCGCGTTCGAACTGGCGATCGCGGTGACGGTCGTCGCGACCGACGCGGAGGCCGACGAGGGCGGGGACACCGGGACGTTCACGGTGACTCGTGCCGGGACCGACGGTGACCTCACGGTGGCCTACACGGTCAGCGGCAGCGCGACTCCCGGTGCGGACTACGGCGCACTTGGCGGCACGGTCGTGATCCCGGACGGTGCTGCGTCGGCCACGATCACGGTGACGCCGGTCGCTGACGCGGTGGACGACGCCGACGAGACCGTCATCGTCACCATCGACCCCGACGTCGCCTACGCCGTCGGCACGCCGTCGTCGGCCACGGTCACGATCGGTGAAGCCGGTCCGGCCACCGTGACCCGCGTCGCGGGTGACGACCGGGTGATGACGGCCATCCAGGTGTCGAATGCGGCGTTCGCGTCCGCGGACACGGTGCTGATCGCGCGGTCGAACGACTTCGCCGACGCACTCGCCGGCGCTCCGCTCGCGGCCCAGGTCGAGGGCCCGGTGCTGCTGACTCGCCCGTCGGAGCTGCAGGCTCCGGTGCTCGCCGAGATCCAGCGCCTTGGTGCGGCCAACGTGATCATCCTCGGCGGGACTGCCGCGGTGTCGCAGGACGTCGAGGACGCACTGAAGGCGGAGAACCTGAACGTCACGCGGCGGGCAGGCCTGAACCGGTTCGAGACGGCGGGCGTGATCGCCAATGACGTCGGCGGCACCTCGGTCTACGTCGCGAAGGGTGTGGACCCGGTGCGGCCGGACGCGGCGTTCGCCGACGCGCTCGGTGTGTCGGCGCTGGCCGCGTACCAGGAGCAGCCGATCCTGCTCGTGGGCGGGGACTCCGTGCCGCAGGCCACGCTGGACGCACTCGACGACCTCGGGGCGACGGACGCCACCATCATCGGTGGGCCCGGCGCCATCTCCGACGGTGTCGAGGCCACCCTGGACGGCGCCGTGGCCGACGTCGACCGACTGTTCGGCGCGACACGGTTCGCGACGTCGGTGGCGATCGCCCAGGCGGGTGCCACCGCCGGGATGAGCCTGTCCACCGTGTGGTTGGGGAACGGCCTCAACTGGCCGGACGCCCTGACCGCCGGTCCGGCGGTCGGCCACCTCGGCCACACGATGCTGCTGGTGCACCCGAGTGACCTCGACCGGTCGCCCGAGATCCGTGACTTCCTCACGGACAACACCGGCGCGATCTCGGCCGTCAACATCCTCGGTGGCGTCGGCGCGATCGCCCAGGCCGTGGAGGATGCGATCCTCGCGATCGTGGGCATCTGACAACCCCACACACCACGAGGGCCCGGCGCACGCGCCGGGCCCTCGTCGTGTGGTTGGTTTCGCTCCTCCGGGAGGAGCTAGACCTTCTCGAGCCAGCGGTCCGCCTCGCGCAAGCGCACCTGCAGTTCCTTGAGGGTCGCGCCCTCGACCGAGCGCACGTTGGACGAGGCGTTGAGCTTGGCGTTCACCTCGCCGTGCGACAGGCCGGTCATGTGGACCAGCAGCTGGACGCGGTCGGCGTTGGCCTGGCGCAGCTCCTTGCGCTGCTGCGTGAGCGGCACCGTCGTGGCGACGGCCGTTGCGCCGTTGGTGGCTGCGCGGGGTGGCGGGGGCGGCAGCTGCAGCTCGAACCCGGCGTCCTCCTCGTCGTGGATGAGGTCCTCCGGATGGCTGTCGTCGAACACCCCCGACACGCCGTCGCCGTCGAGCGCGGTCGCGGAGATGGCCTGGAACAGCGACATCTGGTCGCCGGGGTCCGCGCTGACCTGGTCGAGCTCGACCGGCGGTTGTTCCCCGTCGGACTCGCGCCGCTTGAGGGAGTGGGTGCGTTGGGCTGCCAGGTCCGCGGCGAAGAACCGGATGCGGATGTCGTCGGGGATGAAGAAGAACGCCTTCTGGCGGCGTTGTCCCCGGGTCCAGCGCACGACGCGCCCCACCGCCTGGCGGAAGAACAACTCGGTCACGGTGTTCGTGGCGTAGACGGCCACCCGCAGGCGCGGGATGTCGACGCCCTCGGACACCATGCGCACGGCCACGATCCACGGGTCGCGGCTGGCGGCGAAGTCGGCGATCTTCTCGGACGCCATCGGGTCGTCGGAGGTGGCGACGACCGCCTTCACGCCGTGCCGACGTGCAAGGAGGTCGGCGATCCCGCGGGCGTGGTCCACGTCCATGGCGATGACCAACCCGCCCGAGGTCGGGTCGGACTCGCGCAGGCGCGCCAACTGGTCGTGCGCGTTCGCGAGCACCGTGGGCAGCCACTCGCCCTCGAGGCTGAGCGCCGTGCGCAGGCGCTGGGACTGGTGCGCCCGGTCGAGGTTGTCCCCGAACGTGGCCGACACGATGTCACCCTCGGGGGTGGACCACTCCATGTGGCCGTCGAAGCGCGGGAAGAACACCGGGCGGACGACGCCCCCCTCCTGCAGGGCCTCGCCGTAGCCGTACGTGTAGTCGGCGACGGCCTCGTCGAACGCGTACTCGACGAACGGGATCGGGTTCTGGTCGGACCGGAACGGCGTGCCGGACAGCGACAGGCGGCGACTGGCCGGGGTGAAGGCGGTCTCGATGCCGTCGCCCCAGGCGCGCTCGGCACCGGCGTGGTGCACCTCGTCGAGGACGACGATGGCGTCGTCGGTGAACCCGCGGATCGACCGGGGGTCGCTGGCCACCTGCTGGTAGGTGACGACCACCCCGTGGAAGTCGTGGGGCCAACCCCCGGAGGGCTGCCAGTCGGGTTCGAGGTGCAGGCCGAAGTTGGCCGCGGCGGAGGCCCACTGGGTCTTGAGGTGCGCGGTGGGGGCGACGATGACCACGCGCCGGTGGGGGTGCGCCGCGAGGTCGGTGACGACGGCGGTAAGGGCGAACGTGGTCTTGCCGGCGCCCGGCGTGGCGACCGCGAGGAAGTTCGGGGAGCGCGACGCCGCGAGGGCGTCCAGGGCTTCCTTCTGCCAGCGGCGCAGGCGCAGGGAACGTGACACGGAGGGGAGACCTTCGGACGTCGGCGGGGCGTGCGGGCACGGGGCGGCGAGGATGCCACGTCCACCCCGGGTGGTGGCAACACCGCGACGCCGGGGTCGCGTCAGGCGCCCACGACCCCGCCGACTCAGGCCGTCGGCGGCAGGAGTGCGGTACGCAGTTCGGCGAGGTGGTCCGTGCGCACGCGGAACCACGCCCACCGACCGCGCTGTTCCCGTTCGACGAGGCCGGCGTCCGCCAGGACCTTCAGGTGGTGCGAGACCGTGGGCTGGGATCGGTCCACGAGGGCGGGGAGGTCGCACACGCACGCCTCGCCCGCGGCCGCGATCAGCGACAGCAGGCGCAACCGGACCGGGTCCGCGAGGGCCTTGAACGCGCCAGCGGCCTGCGCGGCGTCGTCCTCGGTGAGTGCGTCGACCAGGACCGGCGGGCAGCAGGAGGCGAGGGGGAGTTCGGTCATCGGTCACCTCCGGGCGTCATGTGGGGTCGGGTGGGGCTCGTGCGCGGTCCGCGCGTGTCGTGCGAATGTATCGACGAATGTCGATGCGTGCCTTGACGGCCACAACACATCGACGTACATCTATCTGACATCGTATCGACAGATGTCGATCTGAACGGAGTGACCGACCATGTCCCGCCTGCAACTCGCCCTGACCGTGTCCGACGTCGACCAGGCAGTCGACTTCTACGAGCGCATGTTCGCCACGCCCGTGGCCAAGCGTCGCCCCGGCTACGCGAACTTCGCCATCGCCGACCCCCCGCTCAAGCTCGTGCTGATCGAGGGCGACGCGGCTGGGGGCCTCAACCATCTCGGGGTCGAGACCATGGACGCCGACGAGCTGTCGTCGTGGTCCCACCGTTGGACGGGGGCCGAACTCACCGAGGTCGTCGAGGACGCGGTCGAGTGCTGCTACGCCGTCCAGGACAAGGCCTGGACCAGCGACCCCGACGGGGTGTCGTGGGAGGTCTACACCGTGCTCGCCGATGCCCCGGCCACCGAGGCTGTGCCGATGGCCACGGTCGGTGCCTGCGGCACCGGGGCGGGGGATGCCTGCGGCTGCGGCTGCTGACCGAGTGCCCCGACGGCCACCGGCTGCTACTGGTCGCGGATGTCCCCGACCTCACCGCAGATGTAGCCGGTGGCCGGCGCTCGACGGACGAACGCCTCGGCGGTCACGTCGAGGATGATCACGCAGCTCGCCGGGTGTTGGGTCGCGATGTTCTGCTCGGGGAAGAGCCCGTCGGCCCCGTACGCGGTGTAGTTGGCGTTGATGTGGTCGAGCAGTCCCTGACGGGTGAGGTTGGGGCCGATCGCGGTGATCGCCTCGACGAACATCCTCGCGGCGCCCCATCCGAGTTGCCCCAGGCCGGTCGGGCGGGCCCGTGGGTTCACCCGGGCGAGCCACGTCGCGTACTCGGTCAGCTCCGGGTTCCCCTCCTCGAGGAGTGACCCGGTCACCGACACGAGCGTGAAGCCCTCCATGACCTCGCCGCCCTCGGTGATCATGTCGGGGATGTAGGTGTTGGCCTGGAGCATGAACACGTCGGGCTGGTAGTTCTGCTGCCGCATCGTGCGCGCGAGCCGGACGGCCTGTTGGTACGCGCCCTGGAACGCGACGAGGCGGATGTCCTGGTCCTTCAGCTGCTGGATGATGGACGCGTAGTTGACCTCGGACAGTGCGATCGCAATGTGCGCATCCCACTCGTAGCCCCGGTGTCGTTCGGTGGCCTCGATGACCTGCGTCGTGTTCCAGTGCGTCGTGGCCCCGTCGATGTAGAGGAACGCCGCGTCGGTGATGATGTCGCCGAACGTGTCGGCGAGGTAGCCCCATTCGCTCATGCCCACCAGCCCCGGGGTCAGCGCAAGCGTCGAGCGCACCCACGGCTCGGTCTGGAGCTCGAGGGTCACCGCCGACGTGAGGATGTCGGGCAGGCCACACGAACGGATCGGTTCGGCGGCGCCCTGCTCGAACGCCGACATCGACCCCACGCCGGCGAAGGCACCGTTGCAGGCATCCAGGTACGCGGCGCGGTTCTCCTGCGTGGACAACTTCGAGTCCCGGTTGACGAGCTCGATCGTGCGCCCGTACACCGTGCCCTGTTCGGAGAGGAACTTCAGGATGTAGGCCTGCGTGGCCTCCTGGGCATCCTGGAACAGGCCGGGCACGGCACCCGTGCGGTCGGCCACGTTGTAGATGACGATGCGGTCCTCGTAGACCCCCACGTCGGTCGCGCCGCCGTTGCCGCCGGGCGGCATGGAGCGCGTGTCGACGACCGCCGCCGGCGGTGGGACAGCGCTGCCGCCGGGTGTCGTCGGCGCGTCCGTCGGTGCCGTCGAGGTGGTGCCGGGACCGGTTGCCGTGGACGAGCTGGTGGGCGAGCCCGTCGCGGGGGCGTCAACCACGGTCGTGGTCGCGGGGCCGGCCACCGTCGCCTCACTGGGGACCGCGACGGGTGCGGGTCCGCCCACGGTCGTGGCCTCCCCGTCCGTGGCGGGCGCGTCGTCGGCTCGACCGAGGCTGGCCTGCTGCATGGCG
The DNA here is from genome assembly GCA_041633895.1 of Nitriliruptoraceae bacterium. Taxonomy (GTDB): domain Bacteria; phylum Actinomycetota; class Nitriliruptoria; order Nitriliruptorales; family Nitriliruptoraceae; genus JBFJMP01. The sequence continues at coordinate 8,587 of JBFJMP010000010.1, read as the reverse complement.
TGCGCGGCGACCTCCTCCTCGTCGAGTTGGGTCCCGCAGGCGCTGGCCAGCAGTGCCCCGATCACGAGCAGCCCCGTCAACCGACTCTGCATGGGGGTCCCCTCCGCCTCGGCGGGCAACGCCCACGGGGGGCCACGGCATGCCGCAGCCCGGTGGGACGCCTCCCTCTGACCGGCTGCCCCGACCCCACTCCCACGGGGTGGCGGCACCGGGATCGCACCACGGTAGCCAGCGGCCGATCGTCGTGGCGTCGATCCTCGACCCGGACCCTGACGCCGTTGCTAGGGTCCGAGGATGCGGTTCCGGGGAGTCAGGGGCCGCGGCCGGAGGCGTGGTGGTGGTGGCGGTTCCGGTGGTCGTCCCAGCAGAAGGAACCGTCATGCGTGCGTCCACGTCCCGTGCTCGACTCGTGGGGGTGGCGTTGACCGCCGCCCTCCTGGTCCCGACCGCCGCCCAGGCGATCCCACCAGCGGGTGGCCACTACGGCGGCGATGGGGGCTCGACCGGGCAACAGGGGACCAACGGGCCCGCGACCGCCGGTCTGGCGTGGACGACCGAGCTCGGGGTCAGCCTCGAGAACGAACGCAACGGGTCGTTCCTCACCAGCAACGGCCTGGCGATCCTCCAGGGACGGGCCACGTCCGACATCAGTGGCACGCCCGAGGACGAGGGCGCCGACTCGCGGGCCGTGCTCTATGCCATCAACCCCACGGATGGGTCAGTGGCGTGGGGCGGTCCCGCGCTGGACGTCGCGCACGAGTGCCCCGGAGTCGCCACCAGCGACGACCGCATCATCGTCCACAACGACAACAACTCGACGCTGTACCCGTCGTCCGACGCCAGCCTCGTCGCGCTGGATGCGACCACCGGTGAGCGCCTCGCGGGACAGAGTTACAACGGTGAGGACTCCGACGGCGACCGCCTGCGGCCCTGCGACTCCGGTCAACGCCTGGTGCTGACCGACGACGAGTCGCTCGTCCTGGTGGTGTCGCCCTCCAACAACGGCCGGACGGTGCGCGGCATCTCGATCGACACCAACCCGTGGGAGCAGGCCTGGGAGGTCGACCTCCGCGACATCAACGACACGGCATCGGTGCCGGTGGACGCGCCACTCATGCTCACCGACGACGGTGAGGGCTTCTACGTCATCTACCGGTGGGACCCGGCACCACCCGTTGCCGAGCAGGTCTGGCGACTCGAGCGCTTCAGCCTCGCGGACGGCTCCTCGGACGGGTTCATCGACCTGCCGGGCTCGACCTACGCCACCTCCACGGACAACGCCAGCCTGACCGTGCCCGGGGGCATCGTGGTGCTGATGGGCTACTGCCCCGGCGCACCCGCGGACGCCGCCAACGAGAAGTGCCTCATTCGCTACGAGGACGACGGTGGCACGTTCACCCAGATGTGGCGGACCTACGCGGACGAGAACGGGGGAGCCAACTTCATCCGCTCGCTCGCGCAGATGGACGCGGACACCATCGGCGGCTTCGCCGAGGCCGGGCCCTCCGGGCAGCGCGGGTTGATCGGGATCGACCTCGACACCGGCGCCATCGAGTGGACGACGTCGACACCCTTCTCGAACAACGGCCACCAGTTCATCACCGACCCCGACGGCAACGGCTACTTCGGCGGCTTCGGTGAGTACCACGTGCGGTCGGTGACCCCGGACGGGGAGATCCGTTGGGGCATCGAGCACTGCCACCTGACCATCGGCCTCGAACCGGCGATCCTCGGTCCCATCGGGCTCGACGGAACGCTCGTCACCATGGCTCGCAACCCGGACGACGACGCCAAGGAGGTCGTCCGCGGCTTCCGGACCGGCGCGGCGCTGCCCAAGGGCGACTGCCCGGAGGAGGACACGCGCCTCTCCGGTGTGAGCCGCGTCCAGACTTCGGTCGAGATCTCCAAGGGCAGCTTCCCGACGGACGGCAGCGGCGACGTCGTCGTGCTGGCAACCGCGACCAACTACCCGGACGCCCTCGCCGGTGGACCGTTGGCCCGGACGCTGGACGCGCCGCTGCTCCTGACGGCCCCGACGGCCCTGTCGCCCGACACGCGCGCCGAGATCGAGCGCCTCGGTGCCCGTACGGCCGTGCTGCTCGGCGGCATCGGTGCGCTGTCGCAGGCCGTGGAGGACGAACTGATGACCATGGGCCTGACGATCGATCGGCTCGCGGGTGCGAATCGGTTCGACACCGCGAAGTTGATCTCGGCCCGAGTGCCGTCCACGACGGTCTACGTCACCGAGGGCATCAACGTCGACCCGAACCGTGGCTGGCCGGACGCCGTCGCGGTGTCCGGACTCGCGTCGTTCGAGCGCCGTCCGATCCTGCTCGTGGCCCAGGACAAGGCGCCGCAGGCCACGCTCGATGCCCTGACGGCCTTGAACGCGACCGACGTGGTCGTGGTCGGCGGCGAGGGGGCCGTGTCCGCAGCAACGGTCGCGCAGCTCGAGTCGACGGGAGCCACGGTGATCCGTGAGGCCGGCGCCAGCCGCTTCGGGACGTCGGTCGAGATCGCCGAGCGATCGATGGCCGCCGGGGCGTCGACCTTCGACCTGTGGTTCGCGACCGGCCTGTCGTTCCCCGACGCCCTTGCGGCCGGGCCGGCGGTCGCGAAGGCCAACGGCATCCTGCTGCTCGTCCACGGCACGCGCGTGACCGGCGGGGCCGAGGTCTACGGCTTCCTGAACGGCCTGGAGGACGACGACGTGCTGCGGGCGACCTTCGTCGGCGGCCCCGGTGCGTTGACCGACGAGGTTGCGAACGCCCTGCTCGATGCCGCGGGCATCGGGTGACGACGGCAGCCGAGCGCCTGTCGGTCGGCGACCGGCAGGCGCTGTACGACCTGAAGTACCGCTACCTGCGGGGCGTGGACGCCAAGGAGTGGGACACCCTGGCGTCCACGCTCACCGGGGACGCCATCGCGCGCTACGGCGGCGGGGTGCACACGGTCGCGGGGCGCGACGGGATCGTCGCGTTCCTCCGTGAGCGCCTCGACCGCGACGGGGTCCACACCTCGCACCGGGTGAACCACCCCGAGTTGACCGTGGACGGCGACGATCGCGTCCGTGGGCGGTGGACGCTGGACGACGTGGTGATCGACACCGAGTACGGCATCCACCTCGTCGGGGCGGCGTGGTACGAGGACGTGTACGTGCGCACCGACGACGGCTGGCGCATCGCCGAGACCGGCTACACGCGCACCTACGAACTCCTCCAGCCGCTGCCGAAGGACGCGACGCTCACCGCGTCGGCGTGGCAGACCGACGGGAAGACGACGCTGCCCTACTGAGTGGCCCGACGGACGCGGTACGGGCGGGACGTGCCGAGGCCCTTGAGGCGGACCACCGGCAGGTGTGACAGGTCCCAGCGTTCAGGGTCGAGGTGCTGCCCCGCGTCCTCGGCGATCACGAGCGAGCCGGGGCGCGCGACGTCGGTCAGGCGGGCCGCGTGGTTCACGGTCGTGCCGACGTAGTCGCCCTCGCGCACGATCACCTCACCCCAACAGACGCCGGCGCGCCGGCCGATGCCGACCAGTTCCGGCGGCTCATCCTCGACGACCCGGAGGAGCACGTCGACGAGGTTGTCGACGTCGCCGCTGACGAGCATGACGGCGTCACCGATGGTCTTGGCGATCAGGACGTCGCCGACCTCGGCGGCCGCGACGGTCGCGAGGTCCTCGAAGGCTCCGAGCACCGTGCCCACGGTCTCGGGCTCGGTCGTGGCCGAGAGCCGTGTGAACCCCACCAGGTCCACGAAGCCAACCGCGAGGTCGACGTGGCGTCCGAAGTCCGCGGACGCGCGCGCGACGACGTCCGAGTCCAACAGGCGCTGCATGACCTTGCGGTAGTCGTGACCGAGCTGGCGGGCGACCGCGGGCAGGATCTCGGTGGCGATCGTGGCCAGTTCCTCGCCGAGGCGTGCAGGGTCGGCGCCCTGTTCGATGAGCGCAGCCACCGTGTTGTCGAGGCGGATGGTCGCCAGGTCGTTGACCACCACCTGGCTGAGCAGGCGCAGCCGCAGCCGCAGTTCGCGTTCGATGAGGTCGACGGTCGAGCGGGCCAGCATCGTCGCGAGGTCGCGCGCGTACTCGACGTCGCGCTCGCCGTAGTGGGCGTCGTCGTTGCGTCGGCCCGCAGCGTCGAACAGCCGTTGGAGGTCGGCCGGATCCACGCCAGCGGTCGCCGCCACCTCGTCGAGCGTGTACGGACGCGGTTCGGCCAGTGCGGAGCGCACCGCATCGAGGGTCGCAGCGACGGCCTGCTGGTCGACGTCGGGTGCGTCGGTGGACTCGCTGGACATGCGGCTCGCCGTGTCGGGGACGGAGCGGTCCGGGGGACCGGGTGGGAGGACGCTACTGCCCGACGTCCGCGAGCACGGTCAGGATGTCGTCGCCGTACTGGTCCAGCTTCTTCGGGCCGACGCCGTTGCAGCGCGCGAGTGCCACCAGCGAGTCCGGGTTGGCGCGGGCGATCCCACGCAGGTGGGCGTCGTTGAACACGATGTAGGCGGGCATGCCCTGTTGGGCGGCGACGCGGGACCGCCACTCGCGCAGCGCCTCGAACCGGGCGGTCGCGGGACCGTCGAGGTCGTCCGCGGAGGCCGGGGCGAGGAAGCGCGCCGCCCCCTCGCCGGCAGCCACGCGGGTGGGGCTACGACGTGGCAGGCCGAGGACAGCCGGCAGCCCGTCGACGAGCACGGGCGCATCGAGGTCCAGCGGCGCCCACACGCCGTCCACTGCGACGCGCAGGGAGGGACGCCCGGCCAGCCGCTCGATGGCCACGATCGTGGCGGGCACGTCGCCGGGAGCGGTCAGTTCGAGGCCGGGGGCAGCGATCACCAACGGGATGCCGTCCGGGTCGTCGGTCGGGGCGCCCGAGGTGGCCGATGCCGTGGTCGGTGTCGCGCGGGTCGACGGCTGGTCTGGCGGCGTCCGGAGGTCGGCGACGAACGGACTGGCCGCGGCGCGGTCGTGGACGACGGCGACGGAACGGCGGCAGCGGGTCACCGCGACGTGGAAGACGCGGCGCTCCTCCTCGTCGTCCTCGCTGAGGCGGTGCGGGAACAGCCCCGCGTTGGCTGCGAAGACCACCACGTGGTCCCACTCCATGCCCTTGACGCGGTGGACCGTCGACAGGGTCACGCCGGTGTCGTCGCCCGGCATGCGCAGGACGTCCACCAGCCAGTCGCGGAAGGTCGCGGGATCGTCGTGCAGCACCGCGAGCTGTTCGAGTGCGTCGAGGTCGTCGCCGTGGCTTGATCCCTCTGGGCGGGACTTGGCCGCGTCGAGGGTGTCCATCGCCTCGCCGAGGCCGATGCGGTTGCGGATGATCCAGAGGCAGCGGGCCGTGTCGGCGCCGTCGGTGATCGCGTCGGACAACGCCTGGATGTCGTCGAGGTAGTCCTTCCACCGCACCGCGTGGTTGGCGGACAGGCTCTCGGTGACCTGGCGTAGTTGGTCCATCGAGAAGCGCTGGCCCCGGAGCAGTTCCTGGACGGCGGACTTCACCTTGCGGGCCGGCCGGTTGAGGGTGTCGAAGATGTCCTCGCGGCGGATGCGTTCGGGGTCGAGGCCGAGGCGCAGGTAGGCGAGCGCGGTGCGGATCCCCGTGCGGCCGACGATGGTGGAGTCGAGCGGGGCGTTGTTCGGGATGCCGGCGACGTTGAGCGCGACCTGCACCGGCAGGAGCGTGGCGTTGACCCGCGCGAGCACAGCGACGTCGGCGGGCGCCGCCCCCTGTTCGCGGGTGACGTCCTCGATGATCGACACGGTCCGGGACGCCATCGCCCCGGCATCGACCGCGTGGATGCGGGTTCCGCTGGTGGCGTCGTCGCCACCGGGGCGGTCGTCGGCATGCCCAGAACGGATGACCTTGTCGACCCGGCGGGCGTTGTGGGCGAGCAGCGTCGTCACCTCGGCCACGACGGGTGGCGGGCAGCGGTAGTTCACCTCGAGGGGGTGGTCGGCCGCGCCTGGGAACTCGGCCGCGAAGTCGATGAGGTAGCCGGGGTCCGCGCCGGCGTAGCCGTAGATCACCTGGTCGTCGTCCCCCACGCCGAACACGTCGAGGGCCGGTGAGGCGACCAGCCGGACCAGCAGGTGGAAGGCCGGCGTGAGGTCCTGGAACTCGTCCACCAGCAGGTGGGTGCACCGTGCCTGCGCCTGCGCGCGGATGTCCGGGCGCGTCAGCAACAGCTCGATCGCGTGGAAGATCTGTTCGTCGAAGTCCATCGCGTTGCGGCGGTCGAGCTCGTCGCGGTAGCGGTCGAACACGTCGCCGAGGTCGTCGATCTCGAACTCGGGGCCGACGGCCTCGGGGTCGCGCAGGGCCAGGCGGCACTCGGTCAGCGCGTCGAGGTAGGGCTGGAACGGGTCCTGGTTGGGGATCTTCGCGGTGCGCACGAGGCGGTCGAGGATGGCGCGCTGGCCACGCTCGTCCAGCAGGTCCCGGCGCTGTTCGAGGTTGCAGATCCACAGGCCGAGCGAGTGCAGGGTGCGGACGTCGGCGGACAGCCCCGTGAGGCGTTCGCGCATCTCGCCGGCGGCGCGCGTGTTGTAGGCGACGGCGGTCACGAGCCCGCGCTCGTAGCCACGATCCTTCAGCAGGTGGCGCAGGCGGGCGGTCAGCACGCGCGTCTTGCCGGAACCGGCCGGGGCGATGACGCGCGCGGATGCGCCGACGTGGTCGACCGCAGCGAGCTGGTCCGGGGCGAGGTCGTCCGTCGGCTTCGCGTCCCCACTCACGCGGAGCGGGAAGCGGCCGGGATCCTGGCGGCGGCCACGGATGGTCTCGCGGTGGATGATCCCCGCCCCGTCGAGCGTGTCGACCGGCCCGCGCGGGCCACCGTCGCACCACACCGGGCGCCCGTCGATGGTGACGTCGGCCACGTCCGACGGGGATGCGCCACCGCGGATCGCCAGCTCGGCGTCCCACCAGACGGGGCGACCGTCGCGGGCGTCGTAGCTGTTGGCCCAGACGAGGAAGGCCAGGCGTTCACGGAGGAACGTGAACCCACGCGGCAGGTCCCACGGCCGCCGGTCATCGACCTCGGACTCGCGCAGGACCTCGTTGGGCACCGCGAGCTCGACGACGAGGCGTTCGCGGCGGGCCCACGCGAGGTGGAGGCGGGCGACCATCGGGCCGGGGTGGGCCAGCACCGTGTCGTCGATGCGGACGCGCGGGGCGTCGGGGAACCCGTCCGGGGCGGCCGCGCCGGGTCCGACCACGACCCAGCGCCCCAGCACGTCGGGGCCGGGGTGGGTGGGAGCAGCGGTGGCGGGCATCGGTGCCGAGGCTACGCGACGGCTCCGACACCTCGGTCCACGCTCGCACGGCAGTGGACGCGCATCGCTGCGCGACATGCGCGCGGGGCGTAAGGAGTCGGGGTTTGGATCGTCTCACCACTGCAACGCCGGAGAAGGCCGGCGTCCCACCACCACACGAAGGACCGATCATGACCACCGCACCGACCACCACCACGCCGAGCCCGGTCGCTCCGACCGGCCGCGTCCGTCGCGGTGCCCGCCTGCTGGCCGGCACCGTCGTCGTCGGCGCCCTGTCCACCCTCGTCATGCCTGCGGTCGCGGCGGTGCTGCCGTCACCGGACGCCCCCGAGGCCCAGGAACGCGTCGCGTTCGTCGCCCGCAACGACGTCGCCGCCGACGCGCTCGGCGTCGGCCCCGTCGCGGGCATGCTTGGTGGCATCGTCATCACGACGCCGTCCGGGTCGCTGTCGGACCCGGCAGAGCTGTCGCTGACCGAGTTCGCCCCCGATCACGTGTACATCGCCGGCGGCGCCGCCGCGATCTCGGACGCTGTCGCCGCCGAGATCGACGCGCTCGGTCCCTGGACCGTCGAACGCCTCGCCGGTGCCGGCCGTGACGAGACCGCCTACCTCGTCGGCAAGGTGCTGGCCGACCGGGGCGTGGGTCGTCCGGTGCTGACCGGCGCACAGGTCGTCGGGGACTCGTGGGTCGGCGGCACGATGCACGCCGACGTGTTCGACCTCACGCGACAGATCCACACCGAGTCGTTCGACGCAACCCACGACGGCGTGTCGCCGATCGAGCTGGGCGGCGCACCGACGGACGTCGTGACGGTGGACCTCGACCTGCCGTCGCAGGGCTGCGGGTTCACGGAGACCACGGCGTACACCGTGCTCGTCGAGGGTGACAGCACCGTCCTCACGAGTGCGGGCACCGAGCGGATCTTCAACGTCGGCATCGCGATGGACGACGACGAGGCGGCCTACACCGCGTTGGAGACGACCACCGGCACGGGGTTCGACTTCGCCAACGTCGCCCTCCGCGGCGAGTTCACCATCGGGTCGGGCGAGCACACCGTGCACCTCGTCGCCGAGACGTCCGGCTCGGACGTGACGGCAGTGCGTGGTGGGCTGACCGCGACCGTCGTGGGCTGGGAGTGCGCCGCATTCGACGAACTCGACAGCTGAGCTCGCGCGGGCGCACGACGACGGGGTCCGACCTTCGGGTCGGGCCCCGTCACGTGTGCGTGGTCAGCGGCAACGTTGGAGATCGTGGGGCAGATGCGCCCCGAAACCTCCAACGTCGTCGCGTGGGCGGG
>JBFJMP010000009.1:0-16092 GCA_041633895.1 Nitriliruptoraceae bacterium | reverse complement strand
GCGGCTGGCGCGCCGCTGGGCCCGGAACCCGCGCTGGGGCGCGGGAACGGGGGACGACCGGGCGGCTGACGCGCCGCTCGCTGCGGTTTCCGGCGCTGGGGCGCGGGAACGGGGTCAGGCGTTGGCGGGCTCGCGCACCGGGGTGAACTCGACCGGCATGCGCTTGATGCCGTTGATGAAGTCCGAGCGCATGCGCGCGATCGGGCCGGCGGGGCGGATGTCCGGCAGGCGCGTGATGACCTCGCGGATGGTCGACCCGATCTCGGCCTTGGCCAGGTGCGAGCCGAGGCAGAAGTGGATGCCACCACCGCCGAAGGCCACGTGCGAGTAGCCGTTCTCGCGGTCGACGCGGAACTCGAAGGGGTTCTCGTACTGGCGCTCGTCGAAGTTGCCGGCGAGGTAGAAGGTCACGACCTTGTCGCCCTTCTTGATCGTCGTGCCGTGCAGCTCGACGTCGCGGGTCGCGGTGCGGCGGAAGTTCTGGATCGACGATCCCCAGCGCAGCATCTCGTCGACCGCGGTCGGCAGGTAGCGCGGGATGTCGCTGCGCAGGAGTTCGAGCTGTTCGGGGTGGTCGAACAGCGCCTGCATGGCGTGGGCGATGAGGTTTCGGGTCGTCTCGTTGCCGGCGATGACCAGGGTCACGAAGAACAGGTTGAGTTCGAGTTCGTCGAGGCGGTCACCGTCCACCTCTGCATGGACGAGCTCGGACAGGATGTCGTTGACCGGGTGCTCGCGCCGCTTGGCGACGAGGTCGTTGCAGTACATGAAGATGTCCGCCGCGGCCTGGAGGTTGACGTCCTTGTCCACGGCCATGTCGGGGTCGTCCCACCCGACGAGGCGGTCGGACCAGATGCGCATCTGTGCGTGGTCCTCCTCGGGGATCCCGAGCATGTCGCAGATCATCTCCATCGGTACGACAGAGGCCACGGCGTCGATGAAGTCGACGGCCCCGAGGTGCTGGATGCGGTCGATGGTGTGCGCGGCATGCTCGTCGATCGCCTCCATGAGGCGACGGATCACCCGGGGGGTGAAGCCCGCGCTGACGAGCTTGCGGTACCGGTCGTGCTTGGGGGGATCCATGCTGAGGATGGACAGGCGCATCGCGGCCAGGTCCTCCTCGCTCTGGGTCGGGATGAACGAGCCTCCCAGCTCCATCGAGAAGGTGTGGTGGTCCCGGCTGATCGCGACGATGTCCTCGTGGCGCGTGATGGCCCAGAAACCGGTGTCGTCCTCCTCCTCGTGCCAGAACACGGGATGGTCCCGGCGCAGGCGAGCGAACTCGGCGTGCGGGACGCGGTCGGCCCAGGTGTCCGCGAGGAGGTCGATCTCGGACAGGTCGAGGGCGTCGGCCTCGGCCATGATCGCGGCGGCGTCGAGTCGCACGGTGGTGCCTTTCGTGGAGTGCGCCCGTACGGGGCGCGTCAGGAGGCGGTGGGGGCGGTCGGTGTGGTCGGGGCGCCGAACAGGGCGAGGAGGGCCGCGATCGCGACGTCGTCGGTCACGGCATCGGGCGTGAGGCGTTGCTGCATCTGCAGGCCGATCAGGGTTCCGATCACGGTCTGCGGGAGGTCGGCTACCGGGACGGCCGGCGTCAGGCCGAACTCGTCAACCCAGGCACGGATCTCCGCCCCGAGCAGGCCGTAGATCGACCGGTAGCGGTCGGCCAGGGGCGCGGCGAGGTCCTCGTCACGCTGGGAGCGGATCCACAGCTCGATCTCGAGCAGGAACCACCACGACGAGGCAGGGGCCGCGAGGTTGTCCCAGATCGTTCGCAGGCGGGCGGGCAGGTCGGGCTGGAGGACGAACTCGGCGTCGATGACCGCCGCGAGGTCGTCCTGGAAGCCCTCGACGAGGGCGAGCAGGAGCCCCTGCTTGCCGCCGAAGTGGGCATAGACCGAGCCGGACGTGCGGTCGGCGAGGTCACCGATGGCGTCCACCGACACGGCGTCGTACCCGTCCCGCGCGAACAGTTCGGCGGCAGCCGCGAGCAGGCGTGACCGGGTCTCGGCCTTGCGCTGCTCCTGCGTGCGTGCCACCCATGCTCCCATCAGGGTTGACTTCGCGTTAATCTAGGAGGTCCTAGATATCTCGTCAACCCTAGATTCTGTGCCGGCTGTCGAGCTCTGGGCCGCCCACAAGCACGACGCCCCGGCGCGGAGGCCGGGGCGTCGAGAGGTTGCGGGGTGCCGTCAGGCGGCCGCGATGTTCACCACGCCGAACATGGTCGTCGGGTGGATCGTGCAGACGAAGTACGCGGGGCCCTCGAGCGTCTGCTCCTCCTCGAGCGTCCACTCGTAGGTCTCGGCGGCCGGGCCGGGGAACGTGTTCGGCTGTGCCGGCGTGATCAGGAGCTCGGGGTCGCCCTGCAGCTGGCCGAGGGGGATGAACTCCTCGGTTGCGGTGCTGAGGTCGATGCCCTCGCCCTGGAAGATGAACAGGTTGTGGTCGACGCCGGCGTTGCGGTTGTCGAACGCGTAGGTGACCACGCCCGTCTCGGCGTCGTAGGTGAACTCCCACTCCTTGGTCGGCGTGCAGTCCGCGCCGTTCGGGAGGCAGAAGGACAGCGCGTCGAGCGCCGCCAGGACCGGGGCACCCTCGGTGATGCCGGCCGTGGCCAGCGTCGGGCCGTGGGGCTGGCGGTTGATGTTGAGGTCCTCTTCGGCGATGTCACCGATGACACCGGCGGCGACGAGCACGCCCGCGAGGATCGGCACGAGGCCGGCGATCGCGACCGCGACCTTCTGGCCGCCGTCGGTCTTCTCCTTGGACGACGCCAGCGACGCTGCGACCAGCACGCCCGCGGCACCCGCGATGGCGAGCGCGATCGCCGCCTCACGGTTGACGTAGAGCAGCAGGAGGGCGAAGGCGCCGACCAGCAGACCGATCGAGCCGAGGATCGCCAGCGGCATCAGGACCGGGAGGAAGGCCCGGTTGCGGAACTCGGTGTTCATGGTCGCGTGCTTTCGTGCCGGTGGTGCGAGAAACGATCAGGGCAGTTGGTGGTGGAGGTCGGCCGGAGTGGGCCGGGTGCGTGCATCAGGTCTGGGGCGTGAGGTCCGGCGGCGTCGCGGTCGGCGCGGGCGTCGCCGTCGGATTGTGGCGGGCACGCCGGCGATCGCGGTGGTCGCGCTCCTCCTGGCCAGCCCACTTGAAGTACTTCACCGCGATGATGATCCACAGGTAGAAGCCGCCGCCGAGCTTCATGATCAGGCCGCCGACCTGCATGTCGTCGGCCACCGTCGCGTTCCAGGGACGGACGGCCGTCTCGTAGATCGGGTACAGCGGCGTCTCGCCGAAGATGAGGAAGGCCGACGGGATCGTCGGGAGCAGCGTCATCAGGAAGAGGTAGAACATCTGCACGAGGGGGCGAAGGCGCGGGACGATGTCCGGCACGGGGCTGTAGATGTTCATCCACATGAACAGGCCCGCGGCGATCACGAGCATGTGGTCGAACGCGTGGAAGAGGTCGTTGCGCAGCTGCAGGTCGATGGCCTGCGGGGAGTGGACCGCCAGCAGGACGCCGTTGAAGACCAGACCGGCGAACACGGGTCCGGCCATGCGCTTGACGACGCGCCGCACCTTGGGGTTGCGCAGGAGGATGTCGCCCATCCACTCGGGGATGCCCAGCAGGATCAGCGGCGGGATGACGAACGCCTGCGTGAGGTGCTGCGTCATGTGCACGCTGAACAGGTGGGTGGCCAGCGCCACGACGGGCCAGCCGTCGACGACCCAGAACAGCAGCACACCGGTCGTGAACGACACGACCTGCCGCGTGGTGACGGGGCGCACGCCCGGGCGTGGCTCCATCAGCGCGCCGTGGCGCCGGATGAGTCCGAAGTAGGCCGCCAGCAGGCCCACGCACAGCAACGTCACGTCGAGCGGGAACCCCGCTTCGACGTGGACACCACCGAGCTCGAAGTTCACGGTCGTCCCTCAGACAGGTGGGCGGGGGTTACTGGAACGGAAGTTGGTTGACGGCAGCGCCGACACCGACGTACAGGGCGAACGCGAGGGCGAGACCGCCGCCCATGATCGCCGTGAAGAACTTCGTGTCGAACTTCAGGTGCATGAAGAACCCGGCCACGAGCACGAACTTGATCGCCATCAGGCCGAGGAGCAGCGGCGTCTGTGCACCCTCGAAGTCGATGAAGTACGTCGAGAACTCCATCGCCGTCAGGACGAACAGCACGGCCGCGATCCGGACGTACTCCTTCGGCGTGAACTCGTGTTCTGCGTGAGCCTCGGATGCCATGTCGCGTGCTCCTCGAGGGTGTCAGGTGGGACTGCCAGTGGACGGTTGGGGTGGCGCGCGAACGCCGTCAGCCCGCGGGGACCAGGTAGACGACCACGAAGATCAGGACCCAGATGATGTCGACGAAGTGCCAGTAGAGGCCGACGATCTCGGTCTTGACGTCCTGGTCGGACTTCACCTTGCCGGTGAAGGACATCGCGTACAGGCCCAGCAGCAGGATGATGCCGACGGTGACGTGCAGGCCGTGGAAGCCGGTGAGGACGAAGAACGACGACGAGAACGGGCTCGTCGAGATCGTCAGGCCCTCGTTCACGAACGTCGTGAACTCGTAGACCTGGCCGCCGATGAACACCATCCCCTGGAGGGCGGTGGCCAGCACCCACATGCGCATGCGCCGCATGTCGCCCTTGGTGTGGGCGTGGTGCGCGAGGACCATCGTCAGCGAGCTCATGAGCAGGACGAACGAGCTGATGGAGGTGTAGGGGATGTCGAAGAGTTCGACCCCCGGGCCACCGTTCGTCTCGTCGAGGTAGATCAGGTACGTCGTGATGAAGGCACCGAAGAACAGGAACTCGGAGCCCAGGAAGATCCACATCGCGAGCTTGCGGTTGTCGAGACCGAGTGAGGTCTCTTCGACTGCTGCCGACATCGTGTGTTGCCTCTCGTGCAGCGGGCAGGGTGCCCCGCGTGAGTCAGTGAGTCAGGGTCAGTGAGCCGCAGCCGGCTCGGGGTCCTCGGAGGGGGCGTGGTCGTCGGGGCCGTGGCCACCGTGACCGTCCTCGCCGGGGGTGTAGTCGTCGTCGCCCTCGGCGACCGGCTCGATGATCCAGCCGAACATGCCGATGAGCATGACCAGGACGGCGATCACCAGCAGCGGGACGCTGCGGTAGATCACGCCGTAGCCGAACGGGAAGAACCCGAGGGTCATGATCAGCGGCCAGTACGACGGGTCCGGCATGTGGATGTGGTTGCCGTCCGGGTCGTGGTAGCCGTGCTCGTCGTGGTGGCCGACGTCGGCGTGGTCCTCGGAGGCACCAGCCGGCACCGGCACGGCGCGGCCGTCCTCGGCCTCGGCGTACTTGTCGGCCCAGAACTGGTCGCGCTCGGTGACCTCGGGGATGCGCCAGTAGTTGACGACGGGCGGCGGCGAGCTGGGCGTCATCCACTCGAGGGTGCGAGCGTCCCACGGGTCGATGCCGGCCTCCTCACCGTTGCGGAGGCTCTTGACGAGGTTGACCAGGAAGATCAGGGCCGAGATCGTCAGGACGCCCACGCCGATGGTCGAGATGAGGTTGTAGAGCTCGACGTCGCCACCGAGCTCGCCCGGCAGGACGGCGGTACGACGCGGCTGGCCGAGCAGGCCGGACATGTGCATCGGACCGAACGTCAGGTTGAAGCCCAGGAACCAGGTCCAGAAGTGGGCCTTGCCGAGGCGCTCGTCGAAGAGCTTGCCGGTGACCTTGGGGAACCAGTAGTAGATGCCGGACACGAGGCCGAAGAGCGCCCCACCGAACAGCACGTAGTGGAAGTGGGCGACGATCCAGTAGGTGTCGGTCTGCTGGGCGTCGTGGGGCACGATCGCGTGCGTGACGCCGGACAGGCCACCGATGGTGAACATCGACACGAAGCCGACCGAGAACAGCATCGCGGTGTTGAACTTGATCTTCCCGCCCCACATCGTGAAGACCCAGTTGAAGATCTTGATGCCGGTGGGGACCGCGATGAACATCGTCGCGAGGCTGAAGGCCGAGCGGGCGACGGGCCCGGTGGCCGAGGCGAACATGTGGTGGGCCCACACGCCGAAGCCGATGAAGGCGATGGCGGCACCGGCGAAGGCGACGGCGGCGTACCCGAACAGCGGCTTCTTCGAGAAGGTGGGCAGCACCTCCGACACGATCCCCATGGCGGGCAGGATCATGATGTAGACCTCGGGGTGCCCGAACAGCCAGAACAGGTGCTGCCAGAGGATCGGGTCACCGCCGGTGGCGGGCTGGAAGAAGTTGGTGGCCCAGGTCACGTCGAACTGCAACATGAACAGGGCGACGGCGATGATCGGCAGGGCGAACAACAGCAGGAAGTTCGTGACCAGCGACATCCAGATGAACATCGGCATGCGCATGAACGTCATGCCCGGGGCGCGCATGTTCAGGATCGTGGTCAGGAAGTTGACGGCCGCGGCGAGCGACGAGAGGCCGAGGATCTGCAGGCCCATGGCGTAGAACGCCATGTTGTTGCCGGGGATCTGGGTCGACAGCGGGGCGTAGCCGAACCACCCACCGTTGGGGCTGCCGCCGAGGAAGAGCGAGCTGTAGAGGAAGATGCCACCGAAGAGGTAGACCCAGTAGCTGAAGGCGTTCAGACGCGGGAACGCGACGTCGCGCGCGCCGATCTGGAGCGGGATCAGGTAGTTGAAGAAGGCGGCACCGAGCGGCATGACGACCAGGAAGATCATCGTGACGCCGTGCATGGTGAAGGCCTGGTTGTAGACCTCCTCACCGATCACGTTCAGCTCTGCCGCAGCGAGCTGCGCCCGGATCAGCCAGGCCGCCGCTCCTCCGAGGAAGAAGAAGACCAGGACGGTCCAGAAGTACATGATCCCGATCTTCTTGTGATCGGTGGTGGTGAGCCAGGACGACAGACCGGTCTCGGCCTTCGGGCGGCTGAAGACGCTGGTCTTGCCGGCCGTGGCGGTGGCGCTCGCCATGGGTTGCTCCTACGTCGAACGTGCTGCGGTGGGTACGAGTGTGACGGTCGAGGTCGACCGATGCCCGCCGCAGGTGCGGCGGGCGCCGGACTCACTCCAGGGTGGTGAGGTACGCGATGAGCTGGTCGAGCTCGTCGTCGGTCAGGGCGTCGCCGCCCTCCGCGAAACTCGGCATGCCGACGTCTGGCGGGCGCATCGCCTTGAGCGAGGGGGCGTTCAGGATCCACGCACGCAGCTGCTCGACGTTGACCTCGTCGGTGTACCCGCCGTTGCCGTCGGGCACGTAGAGGTCGAAGATCGCACCGGCGAACTCCTTGCGGCTCATCAGGTGCGTGAGGTTCGGACCACGGTTGGCGACGAAGTCGTCGGCCGAGGCCACGGAGTTCTCGCGGATCTGGTGGCAGGCCGCGCAGGTGTTCTGGAACACGTCACGCCCGGCCATCGCCATCGCGTCGCCCTCGGGGACGGCGGCGCCGGCCTGCTGGTCGAGGACCCACTGGTCGAAGTCGGCCTGGGTCAGGACCACGGCACGGTTGCGCATGTTCGCGTGCGAGAGGCCGCAGTACTCGGCGCACTGGCCGAGGTAGCGACCCGGGTGGTCGGCCTGGAGGTTCAACGTCACGACGCGTCCGGGGACGACGTCCTGCTTGCCGGCGAGGGCGGGGATCCAGTACGAGTGGATGACGCCGTTGTCGGCGCGACCCTCCTCCTCTGCACGCATCTCCAGGCGGATCGGCACGTCCTCGGGAATCACCATCTCGTTGGCGGTGATGATGCCGCTGTCGGGGTAGCGGATCTCCCACCACCAGCGGTGGCCGATGACCTCGACGACCATCGCGTCGTCGGGGCGCTCGTCGAGGTCGAAGATCTGCTGGATCGTCGGCACCGAGATGCCGGCGAGGATCAGCGCGGGGATGACCGTCCAGAAGATCTCGAGGCGCGTGTTGCCATGCACCTGGACCGGCAGCGTGTCATCGCCGTCCTTCGCCTTGAAGCGCACCGCGGTGAAGATGATCAGGCCCTGGACGAGCACGAACACCACCACAGCGATGATGAAGACGATCTGGAAGAGGTCGTCGGGCTTCTGCGCGTACGGACCCTGCGGGTTGAGCGCGGACTGGTCGCCAGAACATGCGCTGAGCACGGCGGCGACCGCAAGAAGCAGGCCTGTCCGCACAAGACGGCGGCGCGTCGTGCCGGCGCGACGGTGGGTGCTGGGCACCGTGACGTCTCCTCGTTGAAGGGCAGCAGGTCGGCGCACAACGGCGCCAACGAGAAGGTGCGGGCGACATGCCCACGACCGGTGCCGAACTCTACCTTCCCCGCCATCGGGTAATCGAACCCGCGACCGGACCCCCGCGTGGGGGTGGGACGGCGACCGCCCCGTGGCCGTCTGCTGGGGTCAGGGTTCCCAGCGGAACGAGCGGGCGGCGAGGCCGGCTGCGGCAACGCCCCAGGCCGCCACGACGGCCAGCGCCCCGACGTCCCACGCCCCGTCTCCGGCGTCCACGGCCGCGCGCAGGGCCTCGGCGAGGGCCCCGGACGGCAGCAGCGATGCGACGGCCTCCAGCGGGCCGGGCAGGGCGTCGGCCTCGAAGGCCACGCCGCTGAGCAGCATCAGGAGGAGGTAGACGGCGTTGGCGAGTGCCAGCGTCGCCTCGGCGCGCAGCGCCCCGGCCATCAGCAGGCCCATGGAGGTGAAGGCGAACACCCCCAGCACGATGGCGACGAGGACCGCCAGCACCGACGCTGACGCGTTCCAGTCCAGGCCGACGGCCGCGATCACGAGCACGAGGACGGTCTGCACGGCGGTGATCAGCGTCACCGCCAGGGCCTTGGACGCGAGGTAGGCCGAGCGGCGCAACGGTGTGGCCCCGATGCGCTTGAGGACCGCGTACTTGCGTTCGAAGCCGGTCTGGATGGCGACCGCGACCAGTCCGGTGGACATCACCGAGATGGCGAGCACGCCCGGAACGAGGAAGGTGACCGGCTCCGTGTCGCCGGTGGGCAGCACGTCGACGGTGGAGAAGAACACCAGGATGCCCAGTGGGATGCCCAGCGTGACCAGCAGGGACTCGCCGTTGCGGGTCAGCAGGCGCAGCTCCATGCGGGTCTGGGCCGCGATCTGGCGCCACGTCGCCGCTGCACGGGGCGTGGCCGTCGGCGTGGTGCCGGGTGCGGTCGCGGCCGTCGAGACGTCGGCGCTCATGCAGCACCCTGCACGGTCGCCGCGGCCGACGGCTCGGTGGTCAGGCGCAGGAAGACGTCCTCGAGGCTGGCCTTGCCGGCGTTCAGTTCGCCGATGGCGATGTCGTGGTCGGCGAGCCACGTCGCCACCGCGGCGACGGTCGCGGGGTCACCGGGGGTGTCGACCCGGTAGTGACCCGGGCCGGCTTCCCCGACGGCGACGCCCAGGCGCGTCGCGAGGCCGGACACGTCCAGCCCCGGGTCGGCCGTGAACGTGAGCGTCTCCTGCGTGCCGCGCGTCAGTTCGTCGGGGGTGCCCTCGGCGACGAGGCGACCGTGGTCGATGATCGCCACCCGGTCGGCGAGCTGTTCGGCCTCGTCGAGCAGGTGGGTGGTCAGGACGATGGTCGCGCCCTCGGACTGCAGGTGGCGGACGTGTTCCCACGTCACGCGGCGCGCGGCGGGGTCCAGCCCGGCGGTCGGTTCGTCGAGGAACACGACGTCGGGGCGGCCGACGAGGGCCAGCGCGAGCGCGAGACGCTGTTTCTGGCCGCCGGACAGGTCGCGGCAGCGGGTCTTGGTGACGTCCGCCAGGCCGACGTGGCCCAGCAGGCGGTCGGGGTCGAGCGGGTCCGCGTAGTAGCTGGCGTAGAGGTGCATGACCTCACGCGGATACGCCATCGGATAGACGCCACCCTCCTGCAGCATCACGCCGACGCGAGGCCGCAGGGCCTCGGCGTCGGCCACCGGGTCGAGGCCGAGGATGCGCACGGAACCGCCGTCGGGGCGCCGGTAGCCCTCGCAGACCTCGACGGTGGAGGTCTTGCCGGCACCGTTGGGACCCAGCAGGGCCAGCGTCTGGCCGCGTTCGACCTGCAGGTCCAGTCCGTCGACGGCCACGACGTCGCCGTAGCGCTTGACCAGCCCGCGGATGTCGATGGCGGGTTCGCTGACGGGCACGGTTCCTCGGGGACTGCGGCGGACGGTCGAGCGTACCGACGCCAGCCCTGCGCCCCGTTCGTCGGGGCGTCGCCGCGAGGTCAGCGGCACCCGGTCTCAGCGCCCGACGTCGAGGCGACCCGCAATCTCCTCGACGTCCAGTTCCCCGCGAGCCACGGCCATGACGAGCTCGAAGGCCGCGTCGTCGTCCAGTTCGGTCGGGTTGCCGTTGAGGTCGAGGAACACGGCCGTGGCGAGCCAACCGAGCCGCTTGTTGCCGTCGGCGAGCGCGTGGTTGCCGACCAACGAGTGCAGGAGGGCAGCGGCCTTGGAGTGCAGGGTTGGGTAGGCCTCGTCCCCGAGGACGGTGGCCCGCGACCTGGCGCACGCGGCATCGAGCAGTCCCACGTCCCGCACCGGGCCGATGGAGAGGATGCGGACCAGCCCGAGCAGGTCTTCGACGTCCAGGTACTCGACGGCCGGACCACCGTCCCCACCAGCCCGGGCGACGGAGTCGCGGCTCACACCGACCCGAGTCGATCGAGGACGTCACCCCAGCGTCCCAGCATCCGCTCGGCGCTGACGTCGACCCTGGCGCGGTGCCCGGCACGCTCATAGCGCTCGAGCACGGCGCGCCGGATCACCTCCTGGCGCGACAGGCCCTCGGCCTCGGCCAACGCGGCCAGAGCCCGTTCGAGTTCGTCGTCGGTGCGAAGGGTGAGTGCCATGCAGGGATGGTATCAGTCTGATACCGCTCTGTTGCCACCCCGTGCGGGCACCTCGGACGGGCCCTCAGAGCTCGAACGGGGTCAGCAGGCGGGAGCGTGGGGCGCCGTTGACGTCGAGGGCACGCAGGTGACGCAGGACGTCGAGGTCCTCGGTGTCCAGACGGGTGCGCTGGAGGAGGTGCTCCTCCCAGTTCGGATAGCGGACCACCTCGGTGAACACGCCCGACTCGATGGCGTCCCGGTGCAGTTCCCACCCGCTGGCCCCGGTGCGGCGGCGCACGACCCGCGCCTGCCGGATGACGTCCAGGAACTCGTCGACGTCCGCGTCTGCGACCTCCCAGATGCGGGTCACGATGACGGACCCGGTGACCTCGACCTCACGCAGTTCCTCCAGCACCTCGAGCCCGGCGGGCTCCGGTTCCGTGATGCGGCCGAGGACCGGCAGTTCGCTGCGGCCCGCCATCAGCGCCCCGAGGATGGTCAGGGACGTCGTGATGGCGATCGCGTTGCCGGACCCGGTGCGTTCGGCGATGACACCGGAGAGCACCGCCCCGACCGGCTGCAGGCCGACGACCAGCGCGTAGATGCTGACCACGCGACTGCGGACCCACGTCGGGGCGAGGAGTTGCACCGTCGCGTTCAGGGTGATCAGCGTCCACACCCAGGCCAGGCCGCCCATCCAGAGGCCGGCACCCGCCAACAACGGGACCGGCGCGAGTCCGAACGTCACCCCGCCGAGGCCGAACAGGCCCATCGACACGGGGACCATCCGCGCCCCGAGCACGACCCGCGCCCGCTCGCGCGACCCGACGCCGACCAGCGCCCCGACGCCGAACGCACCCCACAGGATCCCGAAGCCGGTCCCGCCGAGTCCGAGTTCGACGGCCGCCGGGGCCAGCAGTGCCTGCACGGATGCGGCGGTCAGCGTGAACACTCCGGTGACGACCAGCAGTCGACGGATGTCGGGCGCGAAGCGGGCGAAGCGCACCCCGGTGACGGTGGCGCGGGCCACCCGACGTGGGGAGGCGACGACGTCCTCGACGTCGTCGCGGGGCAGTGTCAGCAGCACCGCCACGACCACGAGGAACGACGCCGCGTTCAGGCCGAACGCGAGGCCGATGAGCCCGGCGGCGACCATCGCACCGCCGATGGCCGGGCCCACCGCACGGGCCACGTTGAACGCCCCGGAGTTCAGGGTGATCGCCTGCGGCAGCAGCGAGCGCGGGACGAGGTCGGGGACCATCGTCTGGAACGCGGGCATGGCGATCGCGCTGCCGCTGCCCAGTGCGAGCGTCAGCAGCAGGATCCCGGTCGACCCGAGGCTGTCCGTGAACGCGAGGACCGCCATCGTCCCGACGGCGGCCGCGCCCAGCAGGTTGCCCAGGATCAGCAGCGTGCGGCGGTCGACGACGTCGGCCAGCGCCCCGGCCGGCAGGGTCAGCAGCAGCCGCGGCAGCAACAGGAAGGTGGTGACGAGGCTGACGAGGAACGCGGAGCCGGTCAGCTCGAGCATCAGCCATGGCGCGGCGGTCATCTGCAGGAACGTGCCGAGGTGGCTGACCACGGCGGCGCCCCACATCCGCCGGTAGGCGGGAACGGCCAGGGGCGCCAGGGTCGGCACCGGCGTGTCGTCGACCTGCCCGTCGACCTGCCCGTCGTGGACCTGCCCCGGCGTTGCCTGCCCTGCCACCTGATCCTCGGTCCCTGTGCGCTCCGGCAGCGCACGAACCCCACCGTACTCCCGGCACCTGACGCCGCGGTGCGTGGTTGGATGCGAACGGCCACGACCGGAACCGGACGGGGACCCATGGCCCACGTGAGCCTTGTCACGCTCGGAGGTCGCGGCGTCAGCCCAGCAGGGTCACCAGCCAGTAGACGCCGAGGCCGGCAGCCAGGGTGGTCGGGATCGTCCGCCACTTCCACGCCGCCAGCGCGGCGGCGATGCCGGCGAGGACGCGCACGTCGACGACGTCGGGCGTCCCGGCCTCGTCCAGCAGCAGCGCTGGCGCCACGATGGCGGCGAGCACCGCGGGGGCGATGTAGCGGAAGGAGCGCTCGAGCTTCACCGGGACGGTGACCCGCCCGAGCAGCACGACCAGCGACGCCCGCAGCATCCAGGTGCCGAGGCCGGCGACGGTGAACAGGGCCAGTGCGCGCATCAGGCCTCCTCCCCCGCGACGGCGGGCGCCACCGTGCGACCGGGGCGCGCGACGATCTCGGGATCGGCGAGGACCCCGGCCGTGATCCCGGCGAGCGCACCCACCAGCAGGCCGAGCTGCAGCGGCAGTCCGTCGGCCACGACGGCGGCCAACCCGCCGACCAGCGCCGCGACGAGGGTGGGACGGTCCTCGATCGCCGGGACCATCAGCGCGATGAAGGTCAGCGGCACCGCGAGGTCGAGGCCCAGCCCGTCCGGCAGCGCCCCGCCCACGAGGATCCCGCCGGCCGTCATCGTCAGCCATCCCGTGAACAGGAACAGCCCGAAGGCGAGGTAGTAGCGCCGTCGCGCGGCGGAGTCGGGGAAGTCGGGGAACCGCAGCACCGACATCGTGTAGACGGGATCGGCCAACAGGTAGGGGGCCGCGTACTGGAAGGAGCGGGGCGCGTCGCGGAACCACGGCGCCAACCCGCCCGAGTACATGACGTGACGCAGGTTGATGACCAGTGCCGTGGCCACGACCACGAGCGCTGCCGCCCCGGAGTCGATCAGTTCGATCGCCGCGAGCTGGCTCGCGCCGGCGAACATCAGGGGCGAGGACGCCCAGCCCACCACGTCGTTGATCGGGGACCGCGCGATCGCCGTGCCCATGATGAGGCCGAAGGGCAGGTAGCCGATGACGATCGGGGTGGCGTCGGCCACCGCACGACGAGCCGGGGACGTCGTCCCCGATCGGTCGATGATGGTCGTCGGCATGCGCTGGGGCTCCGGTGGAGGGGTCATCATGGTGACCGTTCCACCGCACGCGCGCCCCTGCCAATCGGCGTGCGGGTGGACGTCGTGGACTGCGGCCGATCTGCCGGCGTGCGACGTAGGCTGCCCGCATGGCCGACGACCCAGGGACCGAGGTGCCGCCCGAGCGCGGCAGCGGTCGCCGTGAACGCGCACCGCGAGCTGCGCTGCAGTTCCACGAGGACGGCCTGATCGACGACAGCATCCGCCTCGTGCGACGGGTCGATGCCGGCCGGGTCCTGACCATCGCGCTCGGTGTCGGGGGCGGCCTGCTGCTCGTCAGCGGCATCGAGGTCGTGCTCGTACGGATCTACGACATCATCGTGGTGACCATCATCAGCCTGTTCCTGTCGTTCGGCATGGAACCGGCGGTGAAGTGGATGGACGACCGCGGGATCCGCCGGGGCGCCGGTACGGGCCTCGTCTTCCTCTTCACCTTCCTGCTCATGGTCGGCTTCGTGGCGGCGATGGCCCCGCTGATCATCGACCAGGTGACCAACCTCATCGACGGCGGCCCCCAGGTCCTCGAGGGGCTGGCGGAGCGTGCGCGATCGATCCCCGGCGACACCGGCGAGAGCCTCGCCGAGTGGTTGCAGGAACAGCAGGCACAACTCCCCGAACGGCTCCCCGAGCTGGCGCCGCGCCTGGCCGAGGGCGCGTTGGGCTTCGGGACCTCGCTGCTGGGCAGCGTCCTGCAGTTCCTGACCGCGGCACTCATCACCTTCTACCTCGTCGCCGACGGCCCGCGCCTGCGGCGCGTCCTGTCCTCGCGCATGGCGCCCGAGCGCCAGGCCGAGTTCCTCGAGATCTGGGAGCTCGCCGTCGAGAAGACCGGTGGCTACCTGTACGGGCGCGTGCTGACCGCCGTCGCCTCGACCATCTTCCACGTCATCGTGTTCCAGATGATCGGCCTGCCCTACGCCTTCGCGATGGGCGTGTGGGTCGGCCTCGTGTCGTCGGTGATCCCGGTCATCGGCACCTACCTCGCCGGCGCCCTGCCGTTGGTCATCGCGCTGTCGTCGTCGGTCAGCGACGCGATCTGGGTGCTGGTCGCGATCACGCTCTACCAGCAGGTCGAGAACTACCTGATCGGCCCCCGCATCACCGCCCACACCATGGAGGTGCACCCGGCCGTCGCGTTCGTGTCCGTGCTGGTCGGTGCCGCGTTGATGGGGGCGCCGGGCGCGCTGCTGTCCCTGCCCGCCGTCGCGATCCTGTCGGCCCTGGTCAGCGCGGCCGGCGAGCGCCACGACGTCGTCGAGCACAAGCTCACGACCCAGAAGACCGTGGCGAAGCCACCACCGCCCACGTGACGACGCCACCGCCACAGGAACCGACCAGCGTCGCCCGCCGCGGTGTCCGCGCGCTCGCGATCGCGGTGGTCGCCAGCATCGTCGTGGCCGTCGGTGCGGTGACCGGGGACAACCGGACCGCGGTGCTGGCGGTGACGACGGCGGTGCTCGCCGTGGTCGCGGCCCTCCACTGGCGCTCGGGCGGGCGACGGTCGTCGATCGGGACGTCGGCTGCCGTCGCGGCGGTGCTGGTCGGCCTGCTGGTCGTGGAGGACCGCGTCACCGACATCGACACCGTGCTGGCCACCTCCGCCGTGGTGTCGCTGACCTCGGCGGTCGTGCTGCGCGAACGGCGCCTGGCGATCACCGGCCTGCTCAGCTGGGGTGTCCTGCTGGGGCGCCCGCTGGCGGACGGCGATGCCTACCGCCACTGCCTGCTGGCCACCAACGTCGAACTGGTGCCGCCGCGCCTCGACGGACCGCTGCTGCTGGCCGTCGGCGCACTGGCGGTCGGCACGCTCGTGCGGTGGTACGGACCGCCGGCCCAGCGCACCACGGCACGCGGCGCGGAGGCGGTGGGGCTGATCGGCCTCACCGCGTTGCTGTTGGCCAAGGCCGTCGAGCTGCCCGGCCACCGGTTGATGTGCGGGGCGGGCGACCCACTGGACGAGGGCTGGCTGGTGCTCGCCGTGCTGGTCGGGGTCGTCGCGGTCGTCTACGGACTCGCGACGCGCGACCTGGTGTGGTCCGGGGCGGGCCTCGCGGGCGTGGCCCTGCCAGGGCTCGTCGGGACCCTGCTGACGTCCTCCCCTGCCTGGGTGCTGGGGACCGGGGCGATGCTCGCCATCGGGTTGGTCGTCGCCGAACGCGCCGGCGTGGCCTGGCCCGACGACGGTGGCTACGCGGTCGCGCGCCCCGGCCGCGCCGACTGGCTGGCCCTGCTGGAACGAGCGCGGCAGCACGTCCCGCCCCCCGACGACCCGAGCGACGGCCCGAGCGACGACCCGACCGACGACCTCATCGACGAGCAGGCCACG
>JBFJMP010000008.1:0-16815 GCA_041633895.1 Nitriliruptoraceae bacterium | reverse complement strand
GAGGTCGGCGTCACCGGCGTCATGCTCCAGCACCAGACGCATGCCGACATCGACATGGTGGCCCTGCTGGGTCGGCTCGTCTGAGCCGACCCCGGCGGGCCGGAGGCCGGTCAGCGCCGCCGGCGAGCGACGACCGCCGTACCCATGGCCGCAACGGAGATGGCGAGCAGGCCGCCACCGGTGACCGGCAGTGGTGACTTGGTGTTGGGGCCCGCATCCGTGTCGGGCCTCGGCTCGGGTGCGGGCGCAGGCGGTGACGGCTCGGCCGGGGCCGGACCGCTGACGACGGCGGGTTCGAGTTCGGCGGCGAGCTCGTCCAGCAGGTCGAGGGTGGTCTCCAGGACCATGTCCCCGACGCAGCGGTCGAGCATGTAGGCCTCCTCGTACTCGAAGAACGGCAACCCTGCGAAGCCGACCAACTGGTTGGCGACGGGGTCCATCTCGAACTCCTGCATGATGTAGCCGAGCCCGTCGTTG
The DNA here is from genome assembly GCA_041633895.1 of Nitriliruptoraceae bacterium. Classification (GTDB taxonomy): domain Bacteria; phylum Actinomycetota; class Nitriliruptoria; order Nitriliruptorales; family Nitriliruptoraceae; genus JBFJMP01. The sequence goes on along the minus strand of JBFJMP010000008.1, from coordinate 16,338 downwards.
GCGATGGCCAGCGGGAACACGACCTGTGGGGAGCCCTTCTCCTTGATCGTGTTCGTCAGGTTCGAGAACAACTCACCCGGACCCGCGGTGAAGGTCAGTGGCCCGACCGCGAGCGCCGACGCCGCGGTGCGGATCGACAGCGGCGAGGTGGAGACGCACGGTGCCTCGTCCGCCTTCCCCTCGGCGACGGCCGCGGGCAGGATCTGGATCGGCCGGTCGAAGAACTGGGGCACGCCGAGGCCGAGCAGGCCGGCGTTGGTGACCGGCTGGTCGAAGAAGCGTTGGCGGACCACGACGTCGGCGCGGTCGAACGTGGACGCCTCGCCGACGGCGGGGATCATGTCGGCCAGCGTCACGCCCATCTCGGTGCCACCCGCGGTCGAGTGGTTGCCGAGGCCGGTCATGAAGTGCAGCCCGACCCCGCCGAAGCGCTCCTCGAGGCGCTGCTCGAACAGTCCGACCCAGTCGGGGTGCGCCACGCCGTCGTTGGTCCCGAGGGTGGTCGGATGCGCGGCGTAGCCAGCGAGGGTGGCGATCGTGTCGCCGTCGGCAGCGAGGGCGCGCAGCCAGGTCAGCGTCTGCGTCTCCCCGGAACGGTACGTGCCGCGGCGGTCACGGTTGTGGTCGCGCGCCAGCTCCTCGCCGAACTCGATCGTGGCCGGCTCCATCGAGGTGACGGCCTCGCGGATGGTCGACCGGATGGCCTCCTCGACCTGCTGGAAGTACCAGTCGGGCACGCCGCCCCAGGCACCGATGAAGTCGGGTGACGTGTGCGAGTGCGATGCCGCGAGGACGAACGACGCCGGGTCGAGACCCAGTTCGTCGCCCATCGTCTCGGCGATCTCGAAGGCTCCGCACGTCTCGCAGAAGCTCGCGTAGTCGCCGAGGTAGTACGCCCCGTCGATGATCGTCAGCACGACCGCCTGGTCACCGCTGCCCAGCGCGAACGAGCGCACCCACAGCCCGTACTCCTGGTCCCAGTCGACGATGGGGTTGGCGGGGCCGATCCCGAAGCCGCCCATGTAGAGGCAGTTGGGGTTCTCGGGCCACGTCGAGCGGAAGTCCGCGACGTGGTCGCCAGCCGACGTGATGTCGTCACCGGCGATCGCGCAACCCTCGGTCTCCCACGTGCCGCCGTAGTCGTCGGGGCGCGGTTCGATCGAGGTCTTGGCCGCGCCGGCGCGGACCTCGGCGGTGGCCGCGTCGGCAGGGGCCGTCGTGGCGCCGGGCAGGGTCATCAGGGCCGTTGCCGCGGCCACGACGAGCAGGCCGGCACGTCGGAGGGAGGTCGTCATGGTCAGGCTCCGGTCTGGCGGCGGCGCGTCATGCGCGCCGAGGCGATCAGTGCGAGGGCGGCTGCGGCGAACCCGCCACCCGTCGCGGGAAGGGAGGAGTCGGCGGGCTCGTCGGCCGGACCGGGGTCCGGTGTGGGCGTCGGGGCGCCGGACACCTCGAGACCTGCGGCGTTCACGTCGCCGTGCTCGGTGACGACCCCGCCGGGCAGGACCGCGGCGACGTCGCCGGGGCGCAGGTCGAGGTCGGCGACGAAGGTGTCGCCCGACGGACGGGCCGCGACCTCGGCCACGGTCCCGTCGGCGCGGGTGACCGTCACGGTCAGGCTCGCCACGTCGCCGCTGTCCGCCCACGGGCGGAAGCGGCAGAAGCCGCAGTACCACTGCTGGACGTCAGCGTCGTCGGAGCCGTAGCGGAACAGTTGTCGCCCACCGTTCAGGATCGCGAACGGGGACTCGTAGCCGTCGGGGTAGTCAACGGGACCGATCACGTGGACCGCACCGGTCTCGTCGTCCACGATCGTGGTGCGTGGTCCGACCGTCACCACGAGGTCCCCGTCCGGCGTGAGTTCGTGGGACTCGATGGTGACCCCGTCCCACGCCGACACCGTGAACGGCTCCGACACCAGCTCGTAGGCGTCGGTGGTCAGGGGCGCCGAGCGGTGGTTGCCGGTCACGACGAAGCGGTAGGTCCCGGCTGGCGTCGTCGTTCGTTCGACACCGGTGGCGTCGGGCAGTGGCACCTGCGAACCGAACGCCTCGAAGGACGCGGTCCAGCGCCACACGAACTGCCCGGCGATGACGGCGGGGAGGTCCACCGGGGTCGGGAAGTCCAGCATGATCGGGACCTCGCCGTCGCCCGTGGCGTACGCCTCCCAGGCGTCGCCGACCCGGCGTTCGACGCGGACGTGCGGCATGTCGGTCCAGTTCGAGCCACCGACCCAACGCAGGTGGGCCGCCGCGTAGCGAGTGATGTCGGCTGGCTGCTCGGTCACCTCCGGCGCCCCGCCGTCCACGTACGCCGCGGCTTCCCAGACGGCACGGTCCGCCTCGGCGAGTTCACCGAAGCCACGTGCGAGCACGGTCATCCGCGCGTCCTCGGCCTGGTAGACGAGGTCGAGCGGGGTGGCGGCGTAGTCGGGGCCGCCGTTGAGCGACGCGGCGATCGTCACGAGGCGGGTCGCGAGGAAGTCCGCGCCGTGGTTGCCGAGGGCGTTCAGGGCCTTGCGGTAGTGCTCGTGGGCACGCATCTCGCGGTAGTTGGGCACGTAGCCGAAGTAGTCGTTGGCCATCCCGACGGGCACGACCATCGCGTACCCGTGGTCGGTGGCCTCGGCGTGCGTGAAGTTGCCGAACACCTCGTCCGGGTCGGTGGGCTCCGACGCCCCGAACAGGGACGCGAGGTCGTCCTCCCAGCCGGCCGCGTCGTTGTTGACCTGCGCGACCATCAGCCGGTAGTCGTGGTCCGGCACCGGTGCGAGGTCCTCGGTCGGGTTCTGCGGGTTGGCGCAGGTCCATGTGCCGTCGCCGTTGTCCACGCACCAGTCGCGTCCGGCCGGCGTCGGCTGCGAGGTCCAGTCCCACCCACGCCACACGTTGCCGTCGACGGTGTCCAGACGGGTCGAGATGTTGTGGGACGTGTCGGCGAACTGTTCGCAGGGGCAGAACGTGATGCCGATGTCCCCGATGCGGAACGCCATGAGGTGAACGGCGGCGGTCTCCTCGACGGCCGTCAGCGACGGGAAGAAGTACGAGTCCGGGATCGGGATGCCGGCGGCGCGCAGCTGGTCGTAGATGTCCCGCTCGTCGAACGGCGTGGCGTCCACGATCGGTTCGCCGACCTCGGCCAGGTCGTCGTTGCAGTCGGGCAGGCCGAGCAGGGGCAGCTGGACGTCGCCGTGGAACAGCGAGGACGTCTTGCAGTTCGAGATGCCGGGCACCGGCCGCTCGGCGGGCGGAGCCACGCGCACGGACACGCTGTCCACGTCGGCGTCGTTGGTGAACGGCACGAGCTGGACCGGCTGGGCGTCACGGCGGGGGAACGCGGGGTCGTACGGCGCGGTCGGGGCGTTCGTGTCCATGGCCCGGTAGGCGTCGACGACGCGGTCGGCCCACAGGCGCGCGGCGACGTCGAGGTTCTCGAAGCCGTTGTCCTGGAACTCGCGGCGGTCCTCGGGGTCGTGGGCGCGGGTGTCCTTGTGGGGACCGGACGAGCCCGTGTCGCGTTGGCTCATCACGGTGGTGGTGCCGAGTTCACGGTCGATGACCCGCATCGCGGTGTGGGTGATGTCGCCGTTGAAGACGTCGTAGCCCCACGTCCACTCGGGGTGGATGCCGAGCGTCACCCAGTTGGCGTAGGGCTGCGGGTTGCCGGGGTCGGAGACGTCGTCGAAGCGCACGACGTGCATGAGGCCCGCGTCGTGCCAGTACGGCTGGCCCGCGGGGGTGCCGTCGTCCGCGATCTTCGGGCCGTAGGTGTGGGACTGGATCTCGTTGAACGGCACCGTCGCGCCCGCCATCCGCACGGGCCGCATGTCGGCGACGGCGTCGATGACGGCCTGGGCCATGCCCTGCGCGACGTGGTCGAAGAAGCGCAGGTCGACGACGTCCTGGAAGATCCAGGTGCCCCAGGCGGGGCTGGAGTAGAACGCCGAGTTGTGGTTGTGGCTGACGGTCACGGCGAGCGTCCCGTTGCCGACGCCGACCAGTGGACCGTCGACGGTTCCCGCCGCGACGGCGGCGTCGTGGTCCTCGAGGAGGTCCGCCACGCGTCGGTTGAGGATGTCGTTGGGCAGGTAGAGGTCGTTGCCCACGATCGCGACCCGGTCCCCGTCGCCGTCCTCCACGACGAGGGCGCGGGTCAGGATGCGGGAGTAGAGGGCGTCGGCCGGCTGCTTGCGGGTCGCGTGGACGAACGGGTCGACGAAGTCCGGGCTGATGGGGGTGCCCGTCTCGGCGAACTGGCCACCCGAGGCGCCGAGGTGCCACGACACGTCGGCCGTGGCGACGCCCGCCCGGAGGGGTCCGGGGTCGGCGGCGACAGGTCCGTCCTGCGCCGTCGCCACGGCTGACGGCGCGAACGTGGCGAGCACGGTCGCCACCAGCGTCGACGCCACGACGGCAAGCCCACTACGTCGTTCCATGCCCGGTTCGCTCCCTCGCGCCCCGTGGGGCGCGTCCACCACCCGAGGGCTCGATGCCCCCGTCTCCCGTGGCCCTGCTTCGGATTGTGAGCCTAGGCGGGATACCGTCCGGAATCTCAGTCGGTGTTCGTGGGCGGGAGTCTCATGCGCAATCGTTCATGGTGTGCCCGGATCGTGGTCGGCGCGGTGCTGGCTGGTGCAGCGCTGTCCGGCCTGGTGGGGGCCGGCTCCGAGGCGATGGCGGAGGAGGCCGCGGACGAGGCCTTCGAGGTCCGCGTCGTGCGCACCTCGAACGGCATCCCGCACATCACCGCAACCGACTACGCGTCGATGGGCTACGGCGTCGGCATGGCCTTCGCCGAGGACAACATCTGCACCGCCGCAGACTTCTACGTCACGGTCAACGGCGAGCGGTCCAGGTACTTCGGCCCCGATGCGACCTGGCGCTTCGGTGGGAACGGCGCCGTCTACGGCAACCTCGACTCGGACTTCTTCTACCGCTCGCTGATCGAGTCCGGTCAGGTCGAGGCACTGCTCGCGCAGTCCCCGCCCAACGGCCCGCTGCCCGAGGTGCGTGAGGGCGTGCGCGGCTACGTCGCTGGCTACAACGCATGGCTCGAGTCCGTGGGCGGTGCCGACGGGATCACCGATCCGCGCTGCAGCGGCGCGGCGTGGGTGCGGCCGATCACCGAGTTCGACGCCTACCTCCGCTTCTTCCAGCTGGCGTCACTCGCCTCGACGGGCGTCGCGGTTGCCGAGATCGGGGGCGCCCAGCCCCCGGCGCTCGGCGCGGGGGAGGCCGGGGCGTCGGCTCCCGCCGCCGCCGAAGATGCGGCGGTGACGGCCGAGCAGTTGGCCGCGGTGGAGTCCCTGCCGAACCGCCTGTCCAAGGCACTGGGCATCGGCTCCAATGCCTACGGCTTCGGTGGCGAGGCGACGGACAACGGGCGCGGGATGGTGCTGGGCAACCCCCACTTCCCGTGGCACGGCGGCGAGCGCCTCTACCAGATGCACCTGACGATCCCCGGCCAACTCGACGTGTCCGGCGCGGCGCTGTACGGCGTCCCGCTCGTCCTGATCGGCCACACCGAGGGCGTGGCCTGGTCGCACACCGTGTCGACCGCGTACCGCTTCACGCCGTTCGAACTCACGCTGGTCCCCGGGTCTCCGACGACGTACCTCGTCGACGGCGTCCCCACCGAGATGGAGCGCACGGAGGTGGAGGTCGAGGTGCTGGAGGAGGACGGCACCGTCGGAACGCGGTCCCGGACGCTCTACTCGACGGTCCATGGGCCCATGACCACCGGCCTCCTGGGCCTGCCGCTCTTCCCGTGGACACCGGTGCGTGCCTTCGCCATGGGCGATGCCAACCACCACCTCCGCTACCTCAACCAGTTCTTCACCTGGAACCACGCCCAGTCCACACAGGAGCTGTTCGACCTGCAGAAGACCTACCTCGGCATCCCGTGGGTCAACACGATCGCGGCGGACAGCACGGGGCAGGCGTACTACGCCGACATCTCCGTGGTGCCGAACGTCTCGGACGAGAAGGCCGCCCTCTGCAACACCGAGCTCGGCATCGTGGCCAGCGCCGCGCTCGGCTTGCCCGTGCTCGACGGCTCGCGGAGCAGTTGTGGCTGGGACACGGACGCGGATGCACCGGCACCGGGGATCTTCGGACCCGGCAACCTCCCGTACCTGTTCCGCGACGACTATGTCACGAACGGCAACGACAGCTACTGGTTGTCCAATCCGGCTGAGCCGTTGGAAGGGTTCGCGCGGATCATCGGTGACGAGCGGACCGAGCGGACGCTGCGGACGCGCCTCGGCCTGGTCATGGTCGAGGACCGACTCGCCGGTCGCGACGAGTACGTGGACGTGCACCCGAACCGGTTCACGCAGGACATCCTCAAGAACGTCGTGTTCAACAACCGTCAGTACGCCGGCGAACTGGTCCGCGACGACGTCGTCGCCCTGTGCGAGTCCCTCGGTGGATTCGCGCCGACGTCCGACGTCGTGCCGGTCGCCACCGACGGTGCGTGTGGGGCACTGGCGGCGTGGGACGGTCGCGACGACCTGGATTCGAACGGGGCGATCCTGTTCCGTCGCTTCTGGACCCATGTCGTGAGCAGCGCCCTCCCGGTCGCCGTGGACCTGCCGACGGGACAGAGCGTCGGGCCCACGTGGGCCGTGCCCTTCGATGCGGCCGACGCCGTCCACACGCCGGACGCGCTGGTGACGGCGGACCCGCGGGTTGCCATCGCCCTGGGCGACGCGATCACCGACCTGCAGCGCGCCGGCATCCCGCTGGACGCGCCCCTGCGCGGGTGGCAGTACGAGGACCGGGGCGACGGTGAGCAGATCCCGGTCCACGGCGGCCCCGGGGGGCTGGGCGTGTTCAACGCCATCAACGTCGGTTGGGACGGCGACCCCTCCGACGGGGAGTCCGGGTACCCCGACGTCCAGCACGGGTCCTCGTTCGTGATGGCGGTGCAGTTCGTCGACCCGGCGACCAACGACGGCTGTCCGGTCCTCGCCGACGCCATCGTGACCTATTCGCAGTCCGAGGACCTGACCTCCCCGTGGTTCAAGGACCAGACCCGCATGTACGCCGACAAGGTCTGGAACCCGATGCACTTCTGTGCCGACGAGGTCGCGTCGGACGTCGTGGTGGAGGTGATCGACACGCTCCCCGCAACAACTCCGGACACCTCGGATGTCGTGGACCCATCGGACATCGGTGACGACGACTCGTCGCCTTTGCCCGTGACGGGTGGCGGGTTCGTGGTGCTGGCCCTCCTGAGCCTCGTGGCGGGTCGGGCGGTCCGCGGACCACGGGGCGCGCAGGAGCACACGAGCGCCTGACGGGAGCACGGGGCGTGGTTACTCTCCGTTAGCACGACCTCCCGACCCAAGGACCCTCGCATGCGCCACCTCCGCCGGACACGCCGGGTCACGACGGCCTTCGGGGTGGTCACGCTCGGAGCACTCGCCGCCGGTCCGGTGGCGGCCGCCATCGACCTCACGCCGGAGGAGTCGATCCCGGCGGCAACCGCCGAGGACGACACGGTGGACACGACCGCGGAAGCGTCGGTCGACGAGGCGTCCGTGGCATCCGAGCCTTCCCCAGCATCCGAGCCATCCGTTGCCTCGGAGCCGTCGGTCGCCTCGGAAGCCTCGGTCGAGGACGAGCAGGCCGCCGAGCTGTCGCAGGCGTCGGAGCCATCAATCGTGTCCGAACCGTCACCCGTCTCGGAGCCGTCGCTGGAGTCGGAGCCGTCGCTGGAGTCGGAGCCGTCGCTCGAGTCGGAGCCGTCGCTGGAGTCGGAGCCGTCGGTCGAGTCCGAGCCGTCGGTGGATGACGAGGCCTGATCAGGTCCGGTCGAGCCACGCCTCGGCGCGGTCCAGGCGTTCGCGTACGCGTGCGTCAGGGTCGGGCAGTTGTTGGCGATGGGGCCCCGTGGCCAGGCCGATCCACGCCGCTGCGGCGGAGCGTGCCAACTCGGCTGGCGGGACGAGGTCGGTGAAGGCGTCGGCCAACCGATCGGCGTAGGACACCACGTCCTCACGGTCGGGATGTGCCAGGCCAACGGTCTCGGTCCACGCGACGATGCGGCCGGCGTCGAGGGCGAGTGGGCCGGTGCCCGCCCCGTCGATGTCGAGCACGCCGGAGATCGTCCGGTCACGGACCAGCACCTGTGCGTCGTGGAAGTCACCGTGCACCGAGCCGACGGGGCCGCCGATCGGCAGGCAGCGCTTGGCGAGGCTGGCCGCCCGCTCGGCCTCGTCGGGCACGGAGTCCCCGATGGTGACGGCGTGGCGCGTGGGGTCGGCGTACTGCATCGGTTCACGAGCCCCCGAGACGGGGAGCACGGAGATGCGACGAGCCAGGTCCACGACCTCGGACGGGTCGGGAGCGGCGGCGTCGACCAGGGCCTGACGGAGGGTGGTTCCCGCGAGGGGCGAGAGGGCAACGATGCCCTGCTCCTCGGCGACTCCGAGCACGCGTGGTACCGGGAGCAGGTCCTGCCACTGGCGGTGGATGTCCGCGAGCCCCAGCGTCCGCTTCGCGAGGTGGTCCCCGCTGCGTCCACCCATGACCTTCAGGTACGCCGCCGGAGATCCGCGGCCCTCGATGCCGACTTCGATGACGGCGCGTCGTGTCGGACGGTAACTGCGGGTTCGGACCCGGATCGAGCCGGGTGGCCCGTCCAGCCGATCGATCAGCGCCCGGAGGTGCGACGGCGTGACGGCCGCGGGCAACCCGGGCAGGTAGGGATCGTAGGGCCAGCGCCAGAGGTGGATGTGCGCGGGCCCGGACCGGACGACGGTCGCCCCCTCCGGCACCTGCCGACGAGACACGACGCCGACCATCGTGACGGATCGTGGGCCATCGCCCTCGTCGATCTCCGCGACGTAGTGGACGGCAAGCGTGTCGGTCCCGTGGCGGTGGACGCGATGGACGCGCCACGACCCCAGCTCGATCCCGGCCTTGTCGAGCACGACCTCGAGCAGGTCACCGGCATCGGGCCCGAGGAGCGTGTCCGCGCCGTGGGGCATCGAACCGGGTGGCGCCCAGTCCGGTGTCACGTCCGCGTGACCGCTCAGCCGCCTGCCCGGATGTACTCCTCGAGCTGTTCGCGCTCGAGCTTGAGCTGGTCCATCCGCACCTTCACCGCGTCACCGATCGACACGATCCCGACCAGGCGCCCGTCGTCGACGACGGGCAGGTGGCGGAACCGGCCCTCGGTCATCATCGACATCAGGTCATCGGTGTTGGTGTCCGGCGAGCACGTCGCGACCTCGCGTGCCATCAGGTCGGACACCGGCCGGTCGAGGGCGGCAGCACCATCCGTGGACATCCTGCGGACGACGTCGCGCTCGGACAGGATGCCCTCGACGGCGACGCCATCAGAGGACACCACGACGGCGCCGACGTTGTAGCGATGGAGCAGGGCGACGGCCTCGGCCACCGTGGAGGCGGGTGGGATCGTGATGACCTCGTGGCCCTTGTTCTGGAGGATCTGTCCTGCTTGCACAGTTCGGCTCCCGTCCGGCGACGCTCACGTCACGAGTGTGCCATGCAGGAGGTGTCCGAGGTCGGCGAACGCAGATGTGTCCGTGTCCTGGTCCGTTGGGAGCGCGGTGACGGCGCCGACCACGAGGAGGGCCGGTGTCTGGAGGGCGAGCCTGTCTGCGGTACGGGCGATCGTCGCGAGCATCGACCGGGCGACCTGTTGCCCGGGCAGCGTCGCGTTCGCGATGGCCGCCGCCGGCTCTCCGGGGTCCCGCCCCGCGGCGATGAGCTGGGCCGTGACCATGTCCCACCGTCGCCGCCCCATCAGGATCACCAGCGTCCCCTCGAAGCGAGCGACGGGCTCCCAGTCGATGTCGGTGTCGTCGCAGGTCGACGCGGTCACGACCAGGAAACCGCGCGCCAGGTCGCGGTGGGTGACCGGGATCCCGGCCGCCGCGGGACCGGCGAGCGCCGAGCTGATCCCGGGAACGACCACGACGTCGACATGGGCCTCGACGCACGCTCGGGACTCCTCGGCGCCGCGACCGAACACCATCGGGTCGCCGCCCTTGAGCCGGATGACGCGTTGCCCGCGCCGGGCGCCGTCGACCATTCGGGTGACGACGTCCTCGTGCGTCGTGACGACGTGGCCACAGCGACGTCCGACCGGGACGACCTCGGCCCCGGGCCGCACCATCGCGAGCACGTCGTCCGACACCAGTTGGTCGTGCAGGACGAGATCGGCCGTCGCCAGCAGTGCGGCACCCCGCAGCGTGATGAGCCCCGCGTCGCCCGGACCCGCCCCGACGAGGTGGACCGTGCCCGCGCGCGACGCCATGTCCGCCGGGACCCGGAGCCGAACGGGGTCGGTCATGCCACGCCTCGCAGGCGGTAGCCGACACCACGAACCGTCTCGATCACCACGCCGGTCCCGTCGAGCTTGCGTCGCAGCCTGGCGATCTGGTGCTTGACGAGGGTGCCGTCCGACGGGGCAGCATGGCCCCACGCCTCGATGACGAGCTCGTCGGTCGGGATCATCACCCCGGCGCGGCGGGACAGCGCGGCGAGCACCGCGAACTCGCGCGGGCCCAGCTCGACCTCCGCATCGCCGAGTAGCAGCGCCGAGCGCGACGGTGCCAGCCGCAGGCCACCGACGGCGTCGCTGGCGTCGCGCCGCGCCCACCAGCTCTCGATCGCTCGGACCATGTCGGCGGTGCGCCACCGGCGTGGGACGACGGTCACGATGCCGCCTTCGTTCTCGACGGCTTCGGCCGTCACCGGGCCGACCGCCGCGACAGCCACGTCGCCGGCGAGTGCGCGGCGCAGGTCGGCGGCGGTCGCGGCGTCGCGCCGCCCCGCGAGGACGAACAGGTTCTGCACCGCGCCCACCGACGTGAACGTCACGACGTCGATGGACCCGTCGAGGATGGCGTCGATGAGCGCGTCTGCGGGGCCGGGGTCCTCGGGGAGTTCCCAGCGATAGGGCATGACGGTCATCATGTCCACGCGGTCCTGCAGGTCCGCGTAGGCCGTCGGATGGCCGCCGTGGAGTTGCACGACGATGGTGTCGGAGGGCATGACCCGGCTGGCCAGCCAGGTCGCGACGTCGCGGTCGGTGTTGTTGGGTGAGGTCCAGTCGGCCCGCGCGCCCAGCACCGCGAGGCCGCCTTCGGCCTTCGCGCCCCGCGCCACGCAGCGGGCACGCTGTGCGAGCGTGCGCAACGCGTCGCCCTGGCCACAGCGATCAGCCGCCTGCGACCACATGCGCATGCCGACGCCGGTGGTCGCGATCAGCCACGACGGCTCGGCGTCGAGTACCGCCGCGGTGTCGGCCGCGATCTCGTCGTCCGAGGCTGGCACGTCGCCACCCAGGGTGGCGCCGACCATGACCTCGGCGCCGCGACGTTCCAGCAGGCCGGCGAGGTCCGCGGCACGACGGTGGGCGGTGACGGCGATGCGGGCACCACGCACGTCTCTCCCTCCCTCGTGTCGATCCCGGTCAGGTTCCGCGGTGCGCGTTCCGCCGACGGGTCCGGCGTGTTGCCGCCCGGTTACGGCCGCGACGCGCGCGTCGTCAGGTCTCGTAGTGGTCCAGCGGCCGCACGGTCACGGCTGCGTGCTTGTACGACGGTTGGCGCGAGTGGGGGTCGAACGACGGCATCGTGAGCACGTTCGTGGCCTCGTCGTGCATGGACATGAAGACGCACCCGCGCTGCACCGTCGAGGTCAGGAGCGCGCGGGCGCGAACGGACCCGCGTGACGACACGACCATGCACGGTGCGTCGGCAGTGACGCCGTGGTCGCGGGCGTCGTCGGGATGGATCTCGACCCAGGTGTCGGTGGGCGCGAGCAGTGCCAGCGTCGCCGACCGTCGGGTGCGCGTCTGGGTGTGCCACTGGCTCGTGGAGCCGCGCCCCGTCAGCAGCACGAGGGGTCGGCTGTCACGCGTGGGTTCGGCAACCGGTCGGGGGTCGTCGACGACGAACCGCGCGCGGCCGTCGGCTGTGGGGAACACACCGTCGGCGAACAGCCGACGCTCACGGGCCGGCTCGCCGGCTGCGGCATCGGCGGTGGTCCATGGCCACTGGATGCCACGTTCGGCGTCGATGTGCGCGTAGTCCCGGATGCCGGTGATGTCGCACGGCTGGCCCCGTGTCAGTTCCCGCAGGAACCCGAAGGCAGCCTCCGGTGACGTCCAGCGCTCGAACATGTCGCCGCAACCCCACGCCTGGGCGAGCAGGCGGAAGATCCAGAAGTCGGCGAGCGCCTCACCGGGCGCGGCCCGGACGCGCGACTGGATCCCGAGCCGTCGTTCGGAGTTGATGAACGTCCCCTCCTTCTCGCCCCAGCCCGCCGCCGGCAGGACGAGGTCCGCGTGCTTCGCCGTCTCGGTGTCCGCGTAGAGGTCCTGCACCACGAGGAAGTCGAGGCGGTCGAGGAGGTCACGGAAGCCACGCTGGCCGATCCACGAGTGCGCCCCGTTGGTGGCCACGACCCACAGGCCCCGGATGCGGCCGGCCGCGACCTGCTCGACGATCTGGTCGTAGGCGAGCCCGCCGTCCATCGGGATCGACTCCGCGGGGATCCCGAGCGTCGTCGCGACCCGGTCACGGCCGTGGGCGTCGCCCCACGGGTGCCCGCCGAGCATCGCGGTGGTGTTCGAGAACAGGCGCGAGCCCATCGCGTTGCACTGGCCGGTGATGGAGTTGGCCCCGGTGCCGGGACGTCCGATGTTCCCGGTGAGCAGGGCGAGGTCGATGATCGCCTGGGCGGTGCGGACGCCCTGGTGGGACTGGTTCACGCCCATCGTCCACCAGAACGACACGGCCCGCCCCGCGGCGATCGTCGTCGCCAGGCGCCGCAGGTCGGCCTCGCGGACACCGGTGGCCGCGGCCACCCGCTGTGGTGTCCAGTCGGCCACGTGCGCCACGTAGTCGTCGAACCCGACCGTGTGGGCGGCCACGAAGTCGTGGTCGACGGCGCCCATCTCGACCAGCAGGTGGCCGATCCCGTACAGCAGGTCGAGGTCACCCTTCGGCCGGACGGCGACGTGCTGCGTCGCGGCCATCGCGGTCTCGGTGCGACGCGGGTCGACGACGATGACCGCGGGATCGTTGGGGTTGCGCTGCAGTCGTTCCCACATGATGGGGTGGGCCACGGCGAGGTTGGAGCCGACGAGGACCACGACGTCCGAGGCCTCGAAGTCCTCGTAGGTGTACGGCGGCGAGTCGAACCCGAAGGCCTGCTTGTACGCGACGACGGCCGTCGCCATGCACTGGCGTGTGTTGCCGTCGCCGTGGCGGAAGCCCATCCCGAACTTGGCGACCGCCCCGAGCAGGGCCATCTCCTCGCTGGGGATCTGGCCCGTGGACAGGAACGCGACGCTGTCCGGCCCGTGCTGGTCCATCAGGCCACGGAAGCCGTCCACGAACGTCGTGGCGGCCTGCTGCCACGACACGGGTACGAGCCGGCCACCGCGCCGCACCATCGGCGTGGTCGCGCGGTCCGGCGACTCCATCGGGGCGAGCGACTCCCATCCCTTGGGGCACGCCATCCCCAGGTTGACCGGGTGGTCGGTCGTCGGGGTGACGTTGACGGCCCGGCCGTCCTTGAGGTGCACGTCCAGCGAGCATCCGGTCGAGCAGTAGCCGCAGATCATCCGGGCGACCTGCGTGGGGGCGCGGTCGGCGGGGACCTGTCCGATGCCGAACCCGGCCGGGGCGCGCCGCAACTCACGGGTCAGGGGGCCGTCGTCCCGGTGCAGGAGGTCGCGCAGGTTCACGACAACGCCCCTGGCATCCGCGGCGACCCCTCGGCGGCGAAGAAGCACCAGCGGCCAGCGAGTTCGGTGACCACCGCGGCGACGAGTGCGCCGAGGGCGAGGACCACGCTCGGGCCGGCGTCGATCGGGGCGGCGTCGTCGAGGACCACCGCGGCGCTGGCAGCGAGCAGGGCTGCGAGCAGTCCGAAGCCGACGCGCACCTGCACCACCCCGTGCAGGGGGCCACGGCGGAGCGCGGCCGTCCGGCCACGCGTGGTCGCCTCCCCGCCACTGCGCCCCGCCCAGAGGTCCGGGACGAGCGAGGCCAGGACCAGGCCTGCGCCGAGGGCGGCCAGGCGGTGCCCCGCCCCGGCCGCGGCATCCGTCCACGCCCCGACCGCCAGCACGCCGAGCACGGCGAGGGTGCCGAGCGCAGCCGTCGTCAGGGCGAAGCGGGTGGTGACCTCGGTGGCGCCCCACCCCTCCCGGCCGGTGCGGACGTAGACCATGACGGACGCCGCGACGGCGAGCAGGCCGACGCCGCTCGCGGCCGCGCCGGTCAGGCCCGCGGGCAGGACGGATGCCGGCCACCGGCCGTCGATGGTGGCGGCATGGAGCACGCCGAGCGGGGCGAACATCCCGAACGCGACGATCTCGCGGGACAGCCAGGAGTGGCGCAGTCCGATGACGGCTCGGAAGGCGTACTGGGGACGGCCGAGGTGCGCGAGGCTGGCGAGCAGGGCGACCACCGTGGTGGCCAGCGCCGCGACCGAGCCGAGGCCGGCGGACGTGCCCGAGATGGCGCCGCTCGCGCGCAGGACCTCGAGGACGACGAACGCCCCGATCGACAGTTGGGTCAGGACCAGCATCACGACGAGGGGCGGGTGGGCATGGCGTGGGGTGACGGTGTGGCGGTCGACGGGGGCGACGTCGGTGGCGAGGTCGCGTGACGATGCGAAGACCGTCGCCGGCCGGGTGGCCTCCGGTGGTGGGGCGGCGAAGCCCCAGTCGTCGGTCCCCACGTCGTCGAGGTCGACCGTGACGATCGAGATGGCCTCCGTGGGGCAGGCCTGGACGCATGCCGGGGCCTCGCCCACGGCGAGGCGGTCGTGGCACATGTCGCACTTGCGCACGATCCCGCGTGCGTCGTCGAAGCGCGGGACCTCGTAGGGGCACGTCAGGGTGCAGTACGAGCACCCGATGCACTGGTCGTCGAGGTGGCGGACGATCCCGTTGTCGTCCTTGACGTACGCGTCGACCGGGCAACCGGACAGGCAGCCGGGGTCGGCGCAGTGGTGGCAGCCGGTGGTCACGGACTGGACGAGTGCGTTGTCGCCGGTGCCCACGAGCGCGCCGACCGTGCGCCACGACTCGCCCTCGTCGAGGCCGTTCAGGCTGTGGCACGCCGTCACGCAGGCCTTGCACCCGGAACAGGCATCGAGGTCCACACGGAACGCGTACTGCTGCCCGGGGCCCGGCGGCGACGCCGGCATCAGGTCGCGGTACCAGCGCGCCTGGGCAGGCACGCCGGAGGAGTCCGTCGTCGGGTCGGCGGACGCGAAGCGATCCACCGCCGTCAGCGTGGACTGGGCCGCGAGGAAGTCGTCGATCAGGGTCGTCGGGATCATGGCGTGCACGATCCCCCGGCCGTGTTTCCCGGCCCCGGCCGTCCCGTTGCCGGCACGTTTCGCGCTCGTCGCGCCCCGTTGCGCGCGACGTTCACGTCATCTGGACGACACATGCATTCGCCATCGTCTGCCTCGACAGACGACTGGAGTGGACGTGGCACGGCGCATCGTGATCGTGGGTGGCGGGATGGTCGGCAACCGGGTGGTGGCCGACCTCGCCGCGTCGGACGACGACCTCGAGATCGTCCTCGTGGGGGAGGAGCGTCACGAGCCCTACGACCGGGTGCACCTGTCCGACTACGCCGGCGGCGCCGACGCCGCCGCGCTCACGCTGGTGGACGACGCGGTCCGCCGTGACCCGCGCGTCACGTTCCGCCTCGGGGCGCGCGTCACCGGCATCGACGTCGGGGCGCGGACCCTGACGTGCGACGACGGCAGCGCGCTGGTCTGGGACGAACTCGTGCTGGCCACCGGTTCGCGCGCCTTCGTCCCCCCCATCCCCGGAGCGGAGCGGCCGGGCTGCTTCGTCTACCGCACCCTGGACGACATCGACGCGATCGCCGCGGCGGCGGCTCGCTGTCCCGGCGGGCGCGCCGTCGTCATCGGGGGCGGCCTGCTCGGACTGGAGGCGGCCAACGCCGTTCGGCAGTTGGGACTGGAGGCAACGGTCGTCGAGTTCGCGCCCCGGCTGATGCCGGTGCAACTCGATGCCGGAGGTGCCGCGGCCCTGCGTCGGCGCGTCGAGGACCTGGGGATCGAGGTGCGCGTCGACCATGCCACGGCCTCGATCGACGGTGACTCCCGGACGGGTGGCGTGCGCTCCCTGACCTTCCAGGACGGCACGACGATCGACGCCGACATGGTGGTCTTCTCCGCCGGCATCCGGCCTCGCGACGAGATCGCCCATGCCGCCGGGCTCGAGATCGGTGAGCGCGGTGGCGTGGTCGTCGACGAGGCATGCCGGACCTCGGCGCCCCACGTCTGGGCGATCGGCGAG